>JAJZCA010000211.1:0-4010 GCA_021798735.1 Acidobacteriota bacterium
ATCGCGTAGATGCCGAAAATCGCACCAGGCGTGCGCATACTGATGAATAAACAGCGGCGCTATGCCGCTGATGAATTCGATGCCGCCAAACTCAATAATTGGACGAGTCACAGCGTTCCAGGCGCTCGGCGGAATGGCATTGCGAGATGCGCCGATCGCCATCAGCAGCATCGTCAGCATCTCGGCATAGACGTCCCAACGATATTTGATGAATCCTGTTTCCGGAAGCCAGCCCATTGACAGCGTGTCGCTGCCGTTCAGCATCCATTGCCAATCCACGCGATTGTACAGAGTGGTCGCCAGCGCATGGATGCGAAGATTGTCGCTGAAATATTGGCGACATAACAGAATGCCGGAGAGCAGCAGAGAGGTGTCGATGGAAGAGAGCTCTGAGCCGAAAAGCCGCTCACCACTTTCAATGTCCAGAAAGTGATAAAGAAACCCATGAACATGCGGACACTGTTCCAGTAGAAACGCCAGCGTGGTCTCAACCCGCCGTTCGCAGACAGAGGGCAGCAAGTATTTGCGATGGGCTGCAATGCACAGTGCACTCAGGCCAAATCCCGTAGCTGCGATGCTGGCAACGCGGCTGTCGGAGCGGCCGACCGCTGGCGCATGGTCCCGAACGAGACCTGTCGTCGGATGCGCCTGATCATAGAAGTACGCCACCCCGCGTCCTTCCATGTCGTCCAACATGGCATCGACTACAGTGGAAATCTGGGTGAGAGGGCGATTGATGAATTGCCCTGGCGGGTGAGGATACTTTTTTGCGACTTCGCTTTCCCGCGCGGGTGTTTTTTCTTCTGTAGGAGCGTTGGTCTGCAGTGGCGCCGACGTCGCTGTCTGCGCCATTCCGGGCAGGCCCATCGCCAGCCCAGCAGCGGCCGATGCCCCGACTCGGCGTATCAAATCGCGGCGTGTAACGTGCTTGTCGTTCAATCGGGCAGCAATCCTTACCTAGCAGGATAAAGGAAGCGGGTCGCCAACACATCTTCCACGGGCACAGCGATCCATCCTACCGTGTTAGACACCAAGTTGCCACCAAAAGGAGCGCTCGGTGCTAAATATTTATCAAATGAATTCGATAGCGAGCCCACGAATGTTGCAACACCGGATGCGATGCACTGACAGCTTTGCCCGGGTTCCCTCCAGGCAATCAAGCGCTCGCTCCGCATCTGTCATCTTCAGCAACCTCAACGGCGGCGTCGAGTTCCTGCTGGAACGCGGCGATGATCTCTTTCTTCCAACCCTCTGAGAAGAGGCCTTTGCCTGTCAGATACCGTTCCATGGCGGCAATCGGATCGCTTGATTCCCATTCCTCAACTGTATCCGCCGCTCGATATTGCGCGAGATCAAGGTAATTGGGTCCATATTCTGGAAAGGTCTGAGCTTCAATCAGCGTTGGACCTCCGCCGAAGCGAGCCCGCTCCACGGCCTCATGTGCGACTCGATACATAGCGACCGCATCCTTGCCGTCGACCGTAATTCCGGGGAAGTCGAAGCCGAATCCGTCCGCCTTGGGACTTATGTTGTCGAAGCTCTCTTCAGGTTGCGCTGAAGCCGATTCTGCCAACATATTGTTTGCGCAGACAAAGACGATTGGCAGACTGCGTACACCGGCAAAGTGCAAAGCCTGATGCCAGGCATCCGGCGAGGCTGCCTTCTCACCGGAAAAAACCATCACAACTTTGTCATTTTTCTTCCGCTGGTTGGTGACTGCAATGTCGGTACACAGGTCCAACTGAGCGTCGAGCGTCGAAGCTGGAATGATGATGTGCTGTGGAGCATATTCGCTGTCGTCGGGCAGCACGCGCCCACGATCGGGACGAGTGGTCCGCTCGTAGAGTTGGCTGAACAGGGCGACAAGCGGAGCGCCCTTGATGTAGCTCAAAATAAAATCATCACGCGACGGGGCCACGGTGTCTTCTGGTCGCAAGTCAATCGCAGCACCTACGGCGATGGCTTCCTGCCCGATCGAAGAGTCGCGATCATCCTCGAAGCCTGCCTGCTTTCTCAGCATTCGGGCAAGCTCATCCAGCAGTCGGCACTTCAGCATCATGCTGTACAGTTGGCGCAACTTATCGTGGCTGATCAGCGGATTGGGGTGGCTTGCGCTCGGCGTCACCACTGTCATTTCCCTCACTTTGGTCGCCATTCTTCAGGCCATCTTCGATACCCATAGTGTAGCTCAGCGATTGCGGAAAGCTTCCTTGGAACGCGCGCCACGTGTCGGTTTCGCAGATGTGATTTCATACCGCAGCGATTTCCACGTCAATGTGCAAGATCCTGTGAATAACCGGGTCGACGGGGCACGAAACCTCTCTATTTTTCTGGGCTTCAACCTGTTTGCACCAATCCCGTGGCCATTTTTATTTCAGAAGCGGATGAAAATCAATACGAGTCACTTGCTGCAACAAGCTTCGCCGTTTGTGCGCGCGGCTTTGCGAATAAACTTCGGCACAACCGCGATCAGGTGGAATACTCCGCGTTGATCCGCACATATTCGGCGGTCAGATCGCAGGTTAGGAATTCGCAACTTCCGTGGCCCATTCCCAGATCCATCCGGACATGGACGGTCCGCTGCAGCATGGCTTCGTGGACTTTATTCTTTTCGAAACCCTCGGCAGCGCGGCCCTTCTGGCAAACCGGCAGACCTCCTATCCATATAGATGCTCTTCCGGGGTCCATTGGCGCGCCGGAATACCCTGCGGCAGCCAGAATTCTTCCCCAGTTAGGATCACAGCCGGCAAAAGCGGTCTTGACTAACGGAGAATTCGCAATGCTGCGAGCGATCCGCTTTGCGTCGTCCGCCGAGGATGCGCCTTCGATCGCCAGTTCAATTACATGGCCCGCGCCTTCGCCGTCCTCGACCACTTGTCTTGCCAGCGAGCCGCAGACTTCCAGCAACGCCCGTGCGAAAGTTTTCGAGGCAGGCTCCTGGGTAGAATGCGCGACAGACACGCCGCTGGCTCCACTGGCCAGCAATAGCACGGTATCGTTGGTCGAAGTATCGCCGTCGATCGAGATGCAATTGAACGTCGGCTCGATGGCATCGTTCAAAAATTTCTGCAGGTCGGAGGCCAGCACGTTCGCGTCCGTGAAAATGTACACCAGCATGGTCGCGTGTGGAAGCAGTTGCGGCGCAATCATCCCGGCTCCTTTGGCCACTCCAAGCAGGTGGACGGGCGTATCGCCGAAGTTGATCGCAACGCTGGCGATTTTGGCGCGCGTATCCGTGGTTAGGATTGCTTCCGCAAACTGCTGTACGTGGGCAGCGGTATCCCCTAATTGCGTCGCCACCTGCGGAAGTGCGCCGACGAGCTTTTCCGCAGGCAATGGGACGCCAATGATGCCGGTGGAAGACGGGAAAATCTCTTCAGAGGGACATCCAAATTGCCTGGCGGCAGCCTCACATACCGCGAGGCAGGCTTCAATGCCTTGCTCGCCCGTAGCGCAGTTGGCATTGCCTGCGTTCACCGCGACAAAACGTACCAGGCCGCCAGATTGACGCAGGTGGTCGCGGCCGACAAGAACTGGCGCTGCTACCATGCGATTGCCGGTAAAAACGGCTGCCGCCGTTGTACCTTCTACCGCGTGTGCACACGCGAAGTCCGGTTTGCCGCTTGGCTTGATGCCCGCCCGCACCGCGCTAAAACGAAAACCCGCCGGTGTGTGTGCGAAGGAGAAAGAGGGAGGTGCGAAGGCTTTATGCGACATTGCGATTATCCTTTTATCAATGGAAGCGGAATTGGATTCCCCGTTATTTATCGAAATGCAAAATATTTCAGTAGCGCGCGGCGATGTCATCGTGCTGCACGACATTTCGCTGCGCGTTGGCCAGCAGGAACACATCGCCATCCTGGGTCCGAACGGCTGCGGAAAATCGACATTGATCCAAACCCTTACCTGCCAGCGTTACCCTCTGGTACGGGAGGATTCGTACCTGCGAATCTTTGGCCGCGAACGATGGGACCTGACCGAGTTGCGCCAGTACCTGGGGGTTGTTGCTA
>JAJZCA010000211.1:4020-6611 GCA_021798735.1 Acidobacteriota bacterium
GGAACTGCCGGGAGAGCGCACGCCGCATACCACAGGTCACGACGCGGTGGTGTCCGGATTTTTTTCGAGTTCTACTTTGTGGCCGCACTTCCACGTGACCGAGTCTATGGGGCAGCGCGCGGACGAAGTTCTCCAACTGTTGGAAGTCGAACACCTTCGCAACAAGCCGGTGGGGCAAATGTCGGCAGGGGAAGCGAAGCGCATCTTGATTGGGCGAGCGATCGTGCATCGCCCAAAAATATTGCTGCTCGACGAGCCCAGCAACGGACTCGATCTGGCCGCGCAATGGGAACTGCGGCACACGATGCGTCGGTTGGCGCAGCAGGGAACTGGAATTCTGCTGATCACCCATCACCTTTCCGATATCCTGCCGGAAATTGAGCGCGTGGTAATGATGCGACAGGGGCGCATTGTCGGCGATGGATCGAAGGCTGAGATGCTGACCGCAGACCGCTTGCGGCAGATGTTTGGAGTTGAGGTGGAACTTGCCGAGCGAAATGGTTTTTATCATGCGTGGTGACTTGCCTCGGAAACCCACTCTAAATTTGTAATGGGACCAGGTGTTCCTCTACCCGTACCGGACCTAACACTGCTGTATCCGGCAGCGTGCCGCGGGCCATGGCGAACTCATCGCACGCGTTTAGACGCGGACAGTTCGCGCAATCCTTGTAGATTTTGTCCGGCAACGCAGTCCGGTCGACTTGCACAAATCCGAAGCGCTGGAAAAATCCAGGAATTCGGGTAAACAAGCAAACGCATGGAACGCAGTGGCTCTCCGCTTCCTCAAGAAGGGCTTCCACCAGGCAGCCGCCTGCGCCCTGCTTTTTAGATTTTTCGCTGACCGCGATTGAGCGAATCTCCGCGAGATGCGGGCCATACAGGTGCAGCGCACCGCAACCGAGGAACTCCCCTTCGTCGGTCTCCGCCACCGTAAAGTCGCGAATATTCTCGTAGATCTCCGCAAAGCTCCGCGGCAGCAAGGTGCCATCGTAGGATAAGCTTCGAATCAGGCCGTGAATCGCGTTCGCATCCGGTAAACGCGCTTTACGGGCCCGCATGTTTTCCTCCCCGTGACGCGATTGCCGCTTCGTTGCGGTAACTCTCTGCATGAGGATTGGACGCACGACGAGACGCTTCTGATTCCATCCACTGCGATGCGCGCAGTTCTGCCATCGCCAAATCCTTGCGCACGCGAGACCGCGCAGTTCCGCCAATCACGTCATGACAATCCAGCGTCGCTTCCAAAGTGATGGCCGCAAAAAAGTCCTGCTCAAACGCCGGGCTGAACTTGCGCAGTTCCTCGAGCGTCAGTCCGTTCAATTCGCATCCTTTGCCCAGGCAATCGCGCACCGCGTTGCCGATAATTTCGTGAGCGGTGCGAAAGGCCACGCCCTTGTGGACTAGATACGTGGCCGCCGCCATCGCGTTCAGAAAGCCAGATGTACATGCTGCCAGCATTTTGTCTGTCCGAAAATGAAGCGCGTGCGTGAATCGGCCGAGCAGCGAGAGCAATGCATGCATCTCTTCCGTCGCTGCAAAGATCGCTTCCTGCGTTTCCTGCATGTCCTTGTTGTAGGCCAGGGGCAGTCCCTTCAATTGCAGTTCCACTGTATGCGAAGCCGCAATGATGCGGCCTGACTTGGCCCGTGCAAGTTCTGAGAGATCTGGATTTTTCTTTTGAGGCATGGCGCTCGAACCGGTCGAAAAGGCTTCCGGCAAATCGACAAAGCCGAACTCGGCTGTCGCGTAGAGTGTGATTTCCTCGGCGAAGCGGCTGATGTGTAATGCCATCTGCGCCAACGTCTGCAAATACTCCAGCGCAAAGTCGCGATCGCTGGTGGCATCCAAGCTGTTTGCCGTCGGCTCATCGAACCCCAGTTGGTGCGCGATCGTCGCTCGATTCAGCGGCAACGTCGCTCCTGCGACGGCGCCTGATCCGAGCGGGCAAACATTCAAGCGTTTTGCGCAATCTGCCAGTCGTGTGGTGTCTCGCTGCAGCATGGAAACATAGGCCAGCAACCAGTGTGCAATCAGTACGGGTTCGGCCCGCTGCATATGGGTATAGGCAGGCATCGCTGCTTCGTCCGCTGCCTTCGCCTGCACCAGGAATGCTTGCATCCACAGAAGGAGATCGGTCTGTAGCGTCGCGATCGAGTCGCGCACGTACAGCCGCAGATCGGTGGCGATCTGTTCATTCCGGCTGCGGCCAGTGTGCAGTTTCAGCGCTGTTGTGCCAATACGCGACTTCAATTCCAACTCGACAAAATGGTGAACATCCTCCGCATCGGGATGTTTTTCCCTGGCAGGTCCTCCAGATTCAAAGTCTGCCAGGATGCCGTCCAGGCCCGCGCAAATCGAGTGCAATTCATCTTCCGTCAACACGTGCAGTTCCGCCAACGCACCTGCGTGCGCCTTGCTGGCAACCACTTCGTAGGGAATTAGCCGCCAGTCAAAACGAAACGAGCGTTGCCAGCCATCGAAGGTAGCATCGAGTGGCTCACGAAATCTGCCCGACCACATTTTCACCGCACGGTCTCCAGGTGCTTCTTCAAGTGGGTCAGGGTGCGCGCCGGCAAGCCAAGAATGCGAAT
>JAJZCA010000005.1 GCA_021798735.1 Acidobacteriota bacterium
GATAATGGCCTGCGGAAAATCCCGCTTCCACGGTAACTTCGTACATGCTTTTCCTCTAGCGGCGCGGAGAATTTCCCAGCCTCTTCTATTGTATCGAGCGAGAGGGAAATCGGCAGAAGTCACCAGCCGTTGCGATCACACGAAGACGCAGACAGTTCATCGGTGATAGAACAGCCAGCGACTCAAGGTGAAACGGCCGCCGTCCGTCAGCAGGATCATCAGGTTAATGATGACGAAGGTCAAATCGTAGTGCCAGCCCGACGATTTCTCTCCCCAGAAGCCGGTCTTCCATTTCACCGCCTTCATGTAAATGGCGCCAAACATGATCAGGATCAATCCCAGCGCAGCCCATTGCGTCAACACCCCGAACAGGATA
This sequence comes from Acidobacteriota bacterium, assembly GCA_021798735.1. GTDB lineage: Bacteria > Acidobacteriota > Terriglobia > Terriglobales > Acidobacteriaceae > JAKAAZ01. The sequence continues at coordinate 377 of JAJZCA010000005.1, forward strand.
CCGAGGGCCCCCAGCACTTCTGCCCAACCGAGGAAGATCGTGAAGCCGACGCTGAGACCCAGGCTTTCCGCCCGTTGCTGCGGAGATTTCAAGTGCGCCGAGCCGCTGGAAATGAAGACCGCAGCGGAAATGATTCGCAGCAGCAGAAATCCCCAGTCGGCATATTGCATTGAGTTTGGAAACAGGAGGAATCCCATGGACAACCCTCGCAAGTTCTGGAATTGAGATGCGTGCGTAGCGGGTGCCGGAAAAAAGATGCCTCCGCTGTCGTTATGGCCGCTTGCGCTCTCGGCGTTCGCGTTCTTCGTGACGGCGGCTGGCCTGCTCAAACAGATTGGTGAGCGTGCCAATCAGACCCGAGAGCGCTCCCAGCACAAACAAACCCAGCGCAATCATGCGCCACATCTGCGCCTCGCCGGGCAGGCCCGGTTCGTTCGCGCCATGCGTCCACGACATACCGAAAGAAGCAAGCGCGAAAACAATCAGCGCCGCCGAAAGAATATAGAGATTGCGGGACATATTGTTGTTTCGCTTGTCTTGTTTCACTCGTCAGGGCAATTCACCCGCGATTCGTCCCTCATGGTAGCAGCAGGACGACAACGTTCCAAACGTCCCTGCAACGCCGAAGGCAGGATGTCGCACTCACAGAGATGCGTTGGCTTATTCGAAGAAGACTTCCACGTCTTCAATGCGTTGCGTGACGCGATAGGGCGGCAGGCTCTCCATAAATACGCGGCCGTAGCGCTGGCGCTGCAGACGCGGATCCAGCAGCACCAACACGCCACGGTCACTCAAGGATCGAATTAACCGGCCAAAGCCCTGCTTCAGCGCGATCACAGCGGAAGGGATTTGATATTCTGCGAACGCGTTTCCGCCTTCCGCTTCTATCGCCTTCATGCGCGCGGCAACCACAGGATCGCTGGGAACGGAAAACGGCAGCTTGTCGATGATGACACAACTCAACTGCTCACCCTGCACATCCACCCCTTGCCAGAAGGAAGAGGTACCAAGCAGCACGGCATTGGGGGTGATGCGAAACTCCTCCAGCAGCGCATTGCGCGGGGCAGTGCCCTGTAGGAGCAAAGGGAAGCCAACGCGCGCGATCAGTTGTTCATGCACCTGCCGCATCTGGCTGTAGCTGGTAAACAGGCAAAAGGCGCGGCCGTGGGTAATATTGAGAACCTCGCAGATTTTATCGACGGCAGTCCGTGTAAAGCCAGGTTCGCGAGGATCGGGCATTTCCGGCGGAAGATACAGCAGGGCCTGCTCGCCGTAGCGAAAATGCGAGGGCACGACAAGCTGCCGCGCACCGGTAAGCCCCAGGCGGCGCTGAATATGGTCGAAGTTTCCCTGAACCGTCAGCGTGGCAGAAGTCAGCACCACGGACGGTATGGATTCAAACAAATCATTCGCGAGTAATGAGGCAATTTCAATCGGCGTGGCCTGCAGCCAGGTGTTCGTTCCCGACTGCCGCAATCCGGTTGCACTGCGCCGTTCAATCCAGAAAACGAATCCGCGATCCGTCGACTCCAACAAAAATGTCAACTGGTTTGCCAGCTCGGCCGTGCGCTTTTTCAGGCCGCTCGCCTCTTCCACTCCACGCAGGCGTTCCAGCTCGCCAGTGAGCCGTTCGAGCGCATTGACAAGGTCAAGATACACGTCGCCGGATTGCTCCAGGAACTCCTCCCGGCCCGTGAAAGGCATGCGTCCTTCCGCGCCTTTCGGCTCTGGAAGCGCCGCGAAGAACATGCGCCCACGCTCACGGACCAATTCCGCCGCGGCAGTCAGCGACGCGGACAAAGCTTGCTTGGCGCGCAATAGTATCTCCACATCGCGAGCCAATTCTTCAAAGCGCAGATTGCTGATGTTTACGCCAAAGTAGCTGGACGCAATCTCTTCCAGTTCATGCGCTTCATCGAAAACAACGGCTGCGGCTTCGGGCAGTACGCCGGCGTCGGGCGCATTCTGCGCCTGCCTGCGAATCGACAAGTCCGCAAAGAAAAGATGATGATTCACGATGACGATGTCGCTTTCCAGCGCGCGTCGACGCATTTGCGTGATGAAACAAGGCTCGTAGTTTGGGCAGGAGGAGCCGAGGCAGGCTTCTCCGCGCGCATCCAGACGACTCCAAAGCGGGCTATTTTCAGGAATCGTTGTCAGCTCGGCGCGATCGCCATGTTCCGTCGTTTTTTCCCAATCGCGGATGGTGTTGAATTGATCGACCATGTCGATGCCGGTCAGGATGGGCTGATCGCGCAGGGCGTAGAGCTTGTGGCGGCAAAGGTAATTGCCGCGACCTTTCATGTAGCTAACGTTCAGCGGGCCGAGCAGCGACTCGAGAAATGGAATGTCCTTGAAGAAAATCTGCTCCTGCAGATTTCGTGTTCCCGTCGAGATGATGACGCGCTGGCCCAGTCGCAGCGCGGGCAACAGATAAGCGAGCGTTTTGCCGGTGCCGGTTCCCGCTTCCACAATCAAATGCCGCTTTTCAGTGAAGGCGCGCTCCATGGCGCGGGCCATTTCCAACTGCCCTGGTCGGTATTCATAGGGCAATCCAGAGCGCGACAGGATACCGCCGGGCGAGAAAAATTCTTCCAGCCGGGGCAGCTTGCGATCCGTCGAAGGTTCCGTCGAGGAGGGTAGGGGCAAGGGTGAGAAGCACTCCAAATACTGCTTGTTCCTATAATAGGGAAGCAGCATGGTTTTCCCACCTTATGACTCCCATAAAAAAAGGCACACAATCCGGAGCGCGCGATCGCCGACGCCGGAATCCCGCTGCGGACGCACGCTGGCCGCTGGTCGCAATTGTTGGCCGTCCCAACGTTGGCAAGTCGACGCTGTTCAATCGCCTGACCCGCAGCCGCCGTTCCATCGTCGGCGACGAGCCTGGAATTACCCGCGACCGCATCTACGGCGTTGTCGATTGGGGCGGTCGTAATGCCCGGCTGGTCGATACCGGAGGAGTTTTGCCCTCCGATCAGGAATTTATTCCGGCTGAGATTTTTCGCCAGGCCAAGGTTGCCTTCGATGAAGCCGCCGCCGTGGTGATGGTGGTGGACGGGCGAACGGAGCTAGCTGCGCCGGACCTGGAACTGGCGCGCTTGTTGCTGCGCCTGGGCAAACCGCTGATTCTCGCTGTGAACAAAATGGATGTCGAGGCGCTGCTGCCGCAGGCGGAAAATTATCGCCGCCTCGGGTTCAAAGAAATGGTTCCAGTGTCCGCGGAGCATGGAACCGGCATTGGCGACCTGTTGGATGCCATGTTTGCGGTGCTGCCGGTCGACGATTTTGCTCCGGAAGACGACGAAGAAGAACCTGCGCCTGCGGAAAAAGGCGGAATTGAAGAGCCTTTGCCGGAGGAAGAAGAAGAGATTCCATCCATTCCCGCCAAGGCTCCTGACGAAGTGAATGTGGCGATTATTGGCAGGCCCAACGTAGGGAAAAGCACGCTGCTAAACGCACTCACCGGCAAAGCCCGGGCCATCGTTTCGCCTATCGCCGGGACCACGCGCGACGCCGTGGATGAACTGGTCGAGCGCGAAGGACAGAAATTCCGCTTCATCGATACAGCCGGAATTCGCCGCAAAGGCAAGACACATGAGATGGCGGAAAAGCTGTCCGTGCTGATGGCGCGCAAGCATTTGGAAGCCGCCGACGTCTCGCTGCTGGTGGTGGATGCCACCGCAGGCGTACTTGCGGCGGATGCAACCATCGGCGGCTACGCGCATGAAAGCGGTCGGTCGATGGTGATTGTGGTAAACAAATGGGACCTGGTCACCACGAAACGGACCGATGGCAAGCCGCCCGCAGACCGGAAAGTCTTTGAGGAACAATTACGCTACGCGCTGAAGTTTCTGTCGTACGTTCCGGTAATTTTTGTCTCTGCTGCCGAAGGCCAGAACATCGAACAGGTCTTTGCCACGGTGGTCCGTGTTGCCGCCGAACGGCAGAAGCGCGTCGGTACCGGCCAGATGAATCGATTCCTGGAGCGAGTGGATTTTGAGCGCGCGCCGGTGCCGATGTCGCGCAGAATGCGCATCCTGTATATGACGCAGGCTGGTGTTGCGCCGCCGACGTTTGTGCTGTTTACGGACCGCGACGTAAAACTGCATTTTTCTTACGAGCGCTTTCTTGAAAACCAGATTCGCGAAGCTTTCGGTTTTGAAGGCTCTCCGATTCGCTTCAAGATCCGGGCTCGGAAGCCGCGTTCACAGCGCTAAGCTGCCTTGCATTGGTGCGAAAGAAAGGCAAAGTTTTCTCCGTCCACGTCTTGTTGCTCGCCCAAGATATTCACATGATTGCAAGGCCAGCGACCGCGGCGGATTTGCTATCCTGAGAATCATGGCAGACAAGAAAACACTCCTAAGCCAACCTATTCAGCACATTGATATCAAGCAGCATGATGTACGCGCTCTGGTCGACGCCATGCATTCCATGGCCTACTCCTCGCGTGACTTGGCGCGTGCCGCCGAGATTTATGAGCGGATGCTCCGCGACCAGGATTGTGGCGTGATTCTGTGCCTGGCGGGATCGCTGATCAGCGCGGGTCTGAAGCAGATTTTCGTCGACCTGGTGCGCAACAACATGGTGGACGCCATTGTTTCGACGGGCGCCAATATCGTCGACCAGGACTTTTTTGAAGCACTCGGTTTTCGCCACTATATTGCGGGCGATGAATATAAGTCTGGCACTCAGGACGGGGTGTTGCGCGAGTTGATGATCGATCGCATCTATGACACTTTTATCGACGAAGAAGAACTGCGCATCTGCGATGAAACCACGCAGAAAATTGCCGACTCTCTCACCCTCCGCCCCCATAGCTCGCGCGAGTTTATCCGCGCCATGGGCGCATATTTGCAGCAGGAAGGAAAAACGCCGGCCAAGGGCGGTACGGACTCGATCGTACTGGCGGCCTACGAAAAAGATGTTCCGATTTTCTGTCCGGCGTTCAGCGACTGCTCGGCTGGATTTGGCCTGGTCGCACATCAACACGCGCGGCAGGATAAGCCCAAGGTATCCATCGATTCCGTGAAGGACTTCTACGAACTGACGCAGTTGAAGATCGCCAACCCTACGACCGGTCTGCTGATGATCGGCGGCGGTGTGCCCAAGAATTTCGCGCAGGATATCGTCGTGGCAGCGGACGTTCTAGGAGCGGACGCGCCCATGCACAAATACGCCATCCAGATCACTGTGGCCGATGTGCGGGATGGCGCGCTTTCCTCCAGCACATTAAAAGAAGCCAGCTCCTGGGGCAAGGTCGACACGACCTATGAACAGATGGTCTACAGCGAAGCCACGTTGGCTCTGCCGCTGCTTGCCGGGTACGCGTTTCACAAGGGCGCGTTCGCGGAACGTAAAGAACGCCGCTGGGCCCGTCTGCTGGAACCTGTGACGGCGTAGAATTTCTGCTGAAAGGCCAACGGCCGTCCTTTGCTGTTGTGTCCCTGTATATCCCGTTGAATGGACCCGAAAAAACTCGGCGTGTGGAAGCGGTGTTGCTTTTTCTGGCCATCGTCGCCACCGCGTGCATGATGCTGTATCAAGCGCAGCACTCCGTCAATGGGGCCTCTCATCACGATTTGATTTTCAATCCCGGATATCAGCACGCCCAGCGCCTGAGAGTCGCTACGGCGCGGGCTGCTATGGATGTGCTTGGGATGGCTGGCGCAGACAAGCAAGATCCCGCTGCCACGGCCGGCTACCAGACGGATTACCGTCTGCAGCGGGTACAGATCCACGCCGACTCCGAGGGGCTGGAGCGATGGGGCGCAAACGATGTCCACCGCCGTGGCTTGTTGCTCGAAATTCGCGCCAGTCTGGTTGATTTGAACGCGGCGCTGGACCAGGCGGCAGGTTCATCGCCGAGCGACAGCAGCCTTGGCAAGGTTCCTCTGTTGCCCGCGCTGAACCGCGCGGAGAGCGCATTCAGCAACTACGCAGCCAGCCTGACAGAACCCGCGCAGTTGCAGACGACGCATTATCTATTTGCCTCTCCGGTGTTGCTATGGTGGCTGCTGATGCTTCTGCTGCTTGAGGCAGCGGCCTTGACATGGGTGGTTTTGTCGGGGAAATTCACGAGTTAACTTTCCTGTGACTCCGCTGGCAGCCGCGCAACCAGGCTTAGAAGGAATGGCTTTCATCGATCGCTGCCTTGTTGACCGCGAGGCCTTTCCGTTGCTCGGTAGACAAAAGAGAAGCTTCTGTCTGTGAACGTAGCCCGGTGATCTGGGTCCAATTGCTGCGCTTTCCGGGTTGGGGATAAAACGGAGGCAGATCCTGCATCAGCAGGCGTCCCAGCTGATATGCCTGGGGCTCATACATCGCGCGCAATTCCCGCAGCCGTTGCAGCGAAGTATCCCCCGCGCACAGCGTAAAGCCCGCTTGGGCCAACGGCTCACATATGTTCTGTAAGCTGGCCTGGGGTAGGCGATCTACCCCCGATGCGACATCTTCCAGCCCAAAAATATGCGCCAGGTCCAGAACAGCATGACGAGCCATCACAAACGTCAGTTGCGCCTGTCGAACTGCTTCCCCCTCGACGGTAGCTATCAATACGGCGCATGTATCCAGCATCGCCACCAGCGCGCTGAGCCAGCTTTGGTTGTCATGCTGGGAGCGAAAGAAACACAGTTGCGGATAGGAGATATGACTCTCCAACAATTCCGCGCTCCAGCGCTCCCATTCCACCAATAGGGTTTGCAGCGCCAACTCCCCGGCGGAGCCAGCATGGCGACGAAGTAGCTCCAGCGCTGTGGGCGGAGAGCCTGCCCGTGCATCCAGCAGAATGATGCTGACCTCGCGCCGCGAAAAGGCACCGTATAACACAGGTAAATAGCCGATGACGCCTGCCACAAAGGCCAGCCCCATTCCGCCCTCCAGCGACACCAGAAATCGCGCAGGAACAGACAGCGGTACTACGTCGCCAAGACCAAGAGTGAACAGCGTTGTTCCGCTGACATAGAGATCCGTTTCCCAATTGCCAACGGAATGAGCGTCGGCAAATGGCGAACTGATCGCATGGTAGAGCAACGCGAAGCCGAGGATCAGGCCCGACGCCCAAATCACCACCAGCATCAACAATGAGAGCGGCCCAAAATAACTGAGAAAACTCTCGCGGCGGTTCGTCCGCCGCATTTTTTTGGCGATTGTCCGCCAGCGAATCCACATGGCGGTCATGAAGATTCGGGAGACGCGAAACCTGCCGCTAGCTCTTCGCGGCAGAATGATGGTCTGAAACGCATCCAGCAAGACTTCCGCCAGGCAAAGCATACCGAGGATGAGCGTGAGTAGCCACATAGCAGTTCTGCAGAGATTCAATCACGACTGGCGCGACTCCGCAAAAGCTTTGAAAGAATACCGGTAGCTTTTGGCGGCTTGTGGGATATCTGTCTCAAAACTTCAAAGAATTTGTGCTCAAGATCGCAAAAATTAGGCTCTGTGCTCACTGACATTCCAGTGGCCGTACATGCACAATACGCAACCGTAAAGCGATATGACGATTCTCCCCGTTTGACCCGATTGCAACACAGCGTTCGACGCACTCTATCTGTCGCGGCTGGCCTTTTTCCATGACCTTAAAGCCTTGACTTCCGCACCAACGGCTTTTCGGCGAAGACGCGCCGCTAACGAGGAAGTCAGGCAGTACGATGAAGCGCTAAATCTTGGTTGTTGACGACGAACAAACGGTAGCCGATACCCTGTGCATGATTTTAGAGAAGCGCGGATTTGATTGTTGGACCAGCGACTCCGGAGCTGAGGCTGTCGCCTTCGCAGACGAATTTTGTCCCGAACTGTTGCTGTGCGACATGAGCGGTCTGGAAGTAGTTTCGAAAATTATAAGAAAATGCCCAGACCGTCGCGTCCTGCTTCCGACGGGACATTATACGAACCTAGGGTCCGCCCAGAAATGGACACTCTCTCACTCCACACCCAGCCGCGTCATGACCAAGCCCGTGCCGCCTGCCTGCTGCTGGAAGCGGCTGTGGCTTTGCTTCAGTCTCCACAACCGTAAGAATGCGATGCAAGCCGACGCTGCCCCGGCCTACACTGTACTGGATGCAGGAACTGGGACGTTGGCTGATCTACGCTGGAGTTTTCATCGTCATCCTGGGGGTCTGCGTGTTGCTGGCAGAGAAACTTGGCGTGCCGTTCGGCCGCTTGCCCGGGGACTTTGCGTGGAAAGGCAAACGATCTTCCGTCTACTTTCCCCTGGCCACATCCCTGTTGCTCAGCGCAATCCTCTCATTGTTGCTGTACGTGCTTGGCCGGCTGCGACGTTGAGATATGGTTCTCCTCTGCTACTGCGGCGAAGGCGGTATGCGATGCAGAGCGCAGGCGGTGCTAGACTCATCGTTGCGATACATGGATTTGGTGTCGCTTTCACCGCCGATAGGAACCCTGCTGGTGCTCCATTTGAGAATTCACCGATGAGTCCGTCCTTCAAATCGCCGTGGGAAAAATCGCCAGGGAGTTCGCGTCAACCGGCCACGTCCGGCAGCTCACGCCCGCAGATGGACCTTCTGTTTCCAGCCAGCGCTTCGGCTGCACAAGCCGGCGATTTCGTGCGACCGCCATGGAAAGTGCATGAGCTGGTCTTCGAGATCCGTGGCCACGTGGAGAAGGAATATCGCGATTTAAGGGTGGAGGGAGAGATTTCGAATCTTCGCCAGGCTTCCTCCGGGCACGTCTATTTCACCTTGAAGGATGATCGAAGCCAGTTGCCCGTCGTGCTGTTTCGAGGCAAAGCGCGGCTGCTGAAATTCACTCCGAAAGATGGCCTGGAAGTGCAGGTACGCGGCGGCATCTCGGTGTACGAGGATCGGGGGCAATTGCAACTCGTCGCCGAATCCATGGAACCGCGCGGCAAGGGATCATTGCAGGTCGCATTTGAACAGCTCTACGCCTTGCTGAAAGAAGAAGGACTGTTCCAGTCGGAAAGAAAACGTTCGCTGCCAATGTACCCGCGCACCATCGGTGTGATTACGTCGCAAAAGGGCGCCGTCATCCACGACATTCTGAACGTGCTTGCGCGTCGTCATTCCAGAGCGCATGTTCTGTTGTATCCGGTGGCCGTGCAGGGAGAAGCGGCGGCCAGCGACATTGTCAACGCCCTGGCATGGTTCCAGAAAAACCCTTGCGTGGATGTGCTTGTCGTGGCGCGCGGCGGCGGCTCTCCAGAAGATTTGGCGGCCTTCAACAACGAAGGTGTTGCGCGGGCAATTTCCGGATCGGCAATTCCGGTGGTCTCCGCAGTTGGTCATGAAACAGACTTTACGATTGCAGATTTCGTAGCGGATTTGCGCGCTCCAACGCCCTCAATTGCCGCGGAAATTATCACGGACGCGCAATATCGCGTGGAAGAGTATCTGGAGCTGTTGGCGGCGCGTCTGGAACGGTCCGTCCGTTATCAGCGGATGCGAGCGCGGGAACGGTTTGCGCAGTTAAATGCATCCGCCGTCTTTGCGGGAGTTCAGCATGGTTTGGCGCGCCGTCAGCAGCGCGTCGATGAGTTGCGTTTTCGTCTGGAGTCGTCGTGCGAGAAGATCTCTGCTGCTGCCGGTCAGCGGATCGCCGTTGCGCAAGCGAATTTAATGCGGCAGGATGTTCGCAGGCAGATGACGCTTCACGGAGAACGTCTGCGCGCGTTGCAGATAGGGTTAGGCCGCGCCTGGAATGCGTACTCGGAACGTTGCCGGACTCGATGCAGCCGTGGCGCCGACCGACTGTGGGCGCTTTCGCCGCTCGCCGTGCTTGATCGCGGCTACGCATTGGTGTATGACGGCAGTGGAAGTCTTATCAAGACGTCGGAAAGTCTGCATCCGGACGACGCGTTACGGCTACGGTTCGCCCACGGGCAAGCGCATGCAACAGTCGTTAGTCTTGAGACAGCAAAGAAAAAGAATGACAATTAAACGGGATCCGATGAGAAAACTTTTTGGAACGGATGGAATTCGCGGGGTCGCCGGACAGTTTCCGCTGGACAGAAAAACTGTGTATGCAATCGGCCTGGCTGTTGCGCATTCGCTGCGCAAACAACGCCGGAATCCGCATGTGCTGGTCGGCATGGATACCCGCGAATCGAGCACGGATATTGCTGCCCTGCTCACTCATGGTCTCCGTCAAGGCGGCGCGGAGGCCACCAGCGCCGGCGTGATTCCCACACCCGGCGTAGCGTACCTGGCGCGTATTCGTGGATTTGACGCGGGCGTGGTTGTCTCCGCTTCGCACAATCCCTGGCAAGACAACGGGATCAAGATTTTTGGCGGCGACGGCTACAAACTGGCAGACGCAGTTGAACTCGCGATTGAGAATGAAATCTTTGCCCGGCTTTCGCAGCCGCATGATCCTGATATTTCAACGACGGTTGCGCCGGAAGTGGACCCATCCTTGCCCGCTGCTTACATCGACTTCTTGCGCAGCCAGGTTCCCGATTTGCGTCTGGATGGAAGAACTATTGTCGTAGATTGCGCGAATGGCGCAGCCAGCGCAATTGCGCCGCCATTACTGGCCCACTTTGGCGGCAATATCCTGCTGACCCATACTTCTCCCAATGGTCGCAATATCAACGAGCATTGCGGCGCGCTGCACCCGGAGGTCGTCGCAAAAGAAGTGGTGGCGCGCCAAGCCGATCTCGGCATGACTTTTGACGGCGATGCAGACCGCGCGATGTTTGCCGATGAACATGGAAAAGTGGTCAATGGCGATGCTGTGCTGCTGATCGGGGCACGCGATTTGCACGCTCGCAATCGGCTCAGCAAGAATCTTGTCGTCGCCACGACCATGTCGAACATGGGCCTGGAAGCCGCGCTGCGAACCAATGAGATAAAAATGCTGCGCGCTCCCGTGGGTGACAAGTATGTGCTGGAGGAGATGCAGAAGCATGGGGCCATTCTGGGGGGTGAACAGTCCGGCCACATGCTCTTCCTGGATCGCAGCACAACTGGCGATGGCATGCTGACGGCGTTGATAGTTCTGGACATTCTGCAGCGTTCCGGCGGACCGCTATCGCAGCTAACCAAGGATTTAAAGGTGTTTCCGCAGGTGATTGTAAATGTGCGCGTGCGGGAAAAGCATCCCCTTGAGACGCTGCCGACTGTTGTTGCCGCAATTCATGACGCAGAGACCGAACTGCACGGCAATGGTCGAGTGGTGATTCGCTATTCCGGGACTGAAGCGCTGGCGCGGATCATGATTGAGGCAGAATCCGAGCAAGTGATGCAACACCATGCCGAACGCATTGCGGAAGCGATTCGGGCGGAGTTGGGTGTCTGACGGATCTTTCGGGGCGAAAAACTGGAAGCGACAACTCATCTTCAATCAACCGCTTGCCCGCGGTTTTACGCTCTTCCCCCGCAGGAAGATCCGTCGGTGTGGATTTGAGGAGCGATCCCAAAGCCGCAGTCTCCAGGTTTTCTATTGTCGTAGAAGCATTCTTTTGCTTGCGCCTGCTCACGACTTGGGTTTGAACCTGGATCGCGCATGACTGAGTGCGAAGTAATGCCGGGCGTGAGCCACATCCTTGCCAATCTGCGCCTTCAGCGCATCGGGAGACGGCCACGCGATTTCTGCGCGAATGCGGTCGAGGAAGCGAAGCCGCAACTGCGTGTTCTCGTCCAGCGAGATGGGATGAAAGTCAAGGACATGGGTCTCCACCGCAAACGATTCCTCGCCGAAGGTGGGCCGGTTGCCGACATTGGTGACAGACTCGAATCGTTCTCCATTGATTTCCAGGCAAGTGGTGTACACGCCGTTGGCCGGCAGCAGTTCCTTATAGGGAGCAAGGTTGATGGTGGGAACGGTGTATCGCGATCCGTAGCCGCGGCCGGGCGCCGGCGCAGAAAAAATCTCAAATGGCCGACCCAGTAGTTGGCGTGCCGCGCGCATGTTCCCCATCGCGATTGCAGCTCTCACGATACTGCTGGACACAACGGTCCCTCGTCGTTGAGTCGGGGCATGTACGCGGACCTTGAATCCGAATTCCTCGCCTAGAGAGGACAGTGCGCGTACATCCGCGCCGGCGTCCGCGCCAAAACGAAAATTTTCTCCCTCATGGACTTCAATCGCTTTCAGCGCATCCTGAAGAACCGTGCGGGCAAACTCCCGCGCTGTCAGTCGAGAAAGCGCTTGGGTAAATGGAAGAACGAGCGCAGCGTCGATGCCGGTCTGCGTCAGCAAGTCGATCTTTTGTTCTTGTGGGGTAATCAGGCGGAGCGGTGTCTGCGGTCGAACGACGCGGACCGGGTGAGGGTCGAAGGTCACGGCGACAGAGCGGGCATGAAGAGCGCTCGCTCGTGCCATCATGTCCTGGATGACAGCCTGATGCCCGCAGTGCACGCCATCGAAATTCCCAATGGTCACAATGGACGGGCCAAAACCGGCAGGAAGTTCCTCAACGGAATGGAAGATTTGCATGGCTATAGCTCGATGGGAATGCGAAGCCCGTCATAAGCCATGTGGACGTGGGCGGGGAGTTCATTTTCAGTTTCGACGTGTCCCAGGTCGTGAGCAATATGTGTGAAATAGGCTAGTCTCGGGCGGATTTTTTCCACGAACTTCAAGGATGTTTCAAGATTCGAATGGCTGGGGTGCGGTGTCCGCCGCAATGCGTCGACAATCAGAACGTCCAAATCCTGTAACAGCGCGAAACTTGTCTCTGGGATATCGCTCATATCCGTCAAATAGGCTGCGTTCCCGAAGCGGAAGCCCACGGTTTTGAGGGTGCCGTGTACCAAAGGAACAGTCGCGAACTCGGCGCCGAAGATGCGTGTGTACTCCTTCAGCGGACGAAGCTCTACGCGGGCTTTGTAAGGATACTTGTTGTCCTCGGAAAATGTGTACGCGAAGACTTGCTGCAGCACCTGTGTGGTGGTCTGGTCTGCGTAGAGCGGAATTTTACGGAGATTCTTGAAGCTGAGCGGCCGCAGATCGTCAAGTCCGAGGATGTGGTCGGCGTGCGCATGTGTGTACAACACGGCGTCAATGGTGTGCAGATTTTCGCGCAAGGCCTGTTGACGAAAGTCGGGGCCAGTATCGATCAACACGCACCGCTCGCTGTCGCCGTCGCGGAACAGAACGATGATCGAGGGCCGCATGCGCCTGTCTCTGGGATCGATCGAAGTACAGACCGCGCAGCCGCATCCCAGCGTCGGAACTCCCATCGAGGTGCCGCTGCCTAAGAAAACGATCTCTGCTTGCATTTGGACTTTCTCATTGCGGGTTCAAGCTTGCAAAAACTGCTCCGTTTACTTGCGCCCGGACGGTTGCTGTTGCGGGGATTTTGCCGCATTGCGCGCAATGGCGTTCGTAATCTCCAGGAACATCATGCGCAGCTCGAACAGGGCGCTTTCCAGCAGGCGCTGCTCGTTCGCAGTCAGGTTTCCCTTGGTTTTTTCCGCCAGCACGCCCAGCAAATCGATGGTCTGGCGCGCACCCATCAAATCGATGCGGGGCTTCTCTCCGGGTTGCGTGCCTGCGCCCATGCTCATCATGGCTGTCATGTACATAGACTGAACCAGATGATCGAAAACAACCGGTCCGAGATGAGAGGAATCCGGTGCCTTGGCGCGCAACATCTCATCGAGTTGTTGTGTGGTCTCCTGGTAGGCGGCATGGGACTCCGCACTTTCCTTTGCCGTTGGTCCTTCCGGTAACGGCTGTTCCGATGCGACGTTTTCACCAGGACGAGCTTGCGTAGCCGGGCTCCCAGTTGTGCTGGATTCCGCCGGCTCTGTTGCGACGGCTACCGGTTGTGGGGTTTCAGACTGCCGCCGTTTTTGTTCTTCGGCTTCGCTTTCCGCGACACCTGGACGAATTTCTCCATCGGAAGAAATCTTGCGGCGATCGGTAAATGTAACCTGTGGTTCTTTTTCTGACATAAGACAACTCTTTTCGTTGTTATAAAATTTCTCGACTCACCGTCATAGTTCCTTAAGGCTGGACTGCCTCGCCGATGAAGTCAAATGGAAGCGGCGACGGGTTCGCAACGGTTTCACCGGCCATCAATGCAAGCCCGCGTTCCAGTGCCTCGCGACGGATGCTGCCCAAAGCAACCACTCGCTCGCCCGTCTTCGGCAGTACGACCCGAGTGATGCTGGTGATTTCGCCGACAGCCTTACCGTCGGCGAGCAGCGGCGTTCCCGGTGACACGTTCGCATCCGCAAGCACAAAGCCAGTCAAGACCCGGTGCACATTTCCGCGGGAATGAATTCGTTCGACAATTTCCTGTCCCAGATAGCAGCCCTTCGTGAAATGAAGCGCGCGCATCTGGTTGGTTTCCTGCGGCAAGTCTTTGCCGGTGATGTCGACCGAGTACGCCGGGGTGCCCTCAAGAATTCGCAATTGCTCAACGGACTCCGCCCCGCAAGGTACAGCGCCTGCATCTGTCAAAGCGTTCCATAGGTCGGATACATACTCCTGTTCCAGCCAAATTTCATAGCGCGGAACCAGGGGGCAGTGGGCCGCAACCGTAACGACACGACGGCCTTGCCAGGTTACTTCGGATATGTGTAGGGGCGAAGAGGGAACCGGCAATCCGGCTTTGATTGTTTTCGCAGCGGCATGCGGCCCGGCGACTCCAATTGCGGTCCACTGGGGCTGCAGATCGAGAGCCACGTCATCCATAATGATGTAGTGGTCCAGGAAGGCGGTCAGCGTTTCAACCTGGGACGTGTCGGTTTCGAGCCAAAGCGAATCTGCGCGGCGATAGACATCCAGGTCGCCCTGAATGCGGCCCTGCGCATTGAGCACGAAGGCATAGCAACCGGTATTCTCCTCCAGGCCACTTACAAAATTTGTGACCATGCCATTTAGCCAGCGCACGCGGTCCTCCCCGGTACAGCGGAGAAAACGTCGCCAACCGAGACTGTAGACGCCGACGGAGTTGAGAAGTGCAGCCAGCTCGTCAGACGGGTTTGAAAATGTTGCAGTGGTTTCTGCGCCGCGATATTGCCGATGGGGCAGGGAACTCGACCTCACCACGGCATCCGTTAACGGAGTTGCCTGAGCAGTGGCCGTCATGGTGGTGGCCGCCGCGTCGGCTGTCGTTCCGCCCAAGGGGCCAGGAGTCGTTGACCCGCTGGAAGCTGTTTCGAATCGATTGGGGGTGGAATTGCTCATAGAGGCACGTGTACAACGTCTCACAAAGGTACACTCCAAATTATAGCGGGGATGCAGAATCAGCCCTGCCTCGAAGAGGTTTGATGAAGGTTGACAAATGTTGGCCGGATCACGATCTGGCCCAATGCCTAAGACAGTATTTTCGACATCATAGATTGCGGTGTCTGGCAATAAGTTGGTTAGGAGTTTTGATCTGCCTGCCGTTTCCGGTCTTGCGACCTGGACTGTGGGCCCAGTCGGCGACTCCGCCGTCACCACCGCCCATAACGTCAGTACCCCGCGCGACGGCCAAGCCTGCGAATCCTGCCAACCCAGCCGCGCCGACGCATATTACGCCGGAGCAGGCCCGGCAATTATTCAGCTCCGTCGATGCAGTTTTGCAGTTTGACAGCAAAGAGACCGGACTGCCTGTCTTGCAACCGGTGAAACGTCGCCTGGTGACTCGCGACGAAGTCGAGCAGTATCTGATGCGCCAATTGCACAATGACCGCGATGCGAAGCGGCTGC
This sequence comes from Acidobacteriota bacterium, assembly GCA_021798735.1. Taxonomy (GTDB): domain Bacteria; phylum Acidobacteriota; class Terriglobia; order Terriglobales; family Acidobacteriaceae; genus JAKAAZ01. The sequence continues at coordinate 16,001 of JAJZCA010000005.1, forward strand.
AACGGAGTGAACTTGTTTTGAAAAAGTTCGGCCTGCTCGATCGCGATTTTGAACTGAAGCCCTTCCTTATCCAACTGCTTCGTGAGCAGATTGCCGGCTATTACGACGACAAGACCAAGACCGTGAATTTGCTGGATTGGATTCCGCCTGATGAGCAGAAGCCGGTTCTAGCCCATGAATTGACGCACGCGCTGCAAGATCAACACATTCATCTGGAAAAATGGGACCGCGACACTGACCTGTCGATCGCAAAAAATGTGCGGCAGGATAACGAACACATCGCCACCGATGAAGAAGACACAGTTCGCGACGCCGTAGTCGAAGGTCAGGCGATGGCTGTGTTCGTCAACTACATCCTGGCTCCCAGCGGAAAAAATCTTCTGACTGCGCCGCAACTTGCCGACAAAATGAATCAGGCGATGGGCGATACCGGCGATTCGCCGACGCTTGCCAATGCTCCGCTGTTGTTGCAGCAGTCCTTGATATTTCCCTACATCGATGGCCTGGATTTTGTTCGCGCGGTGTGGACTGCCAAGGGAAAGCAAGCTGCGTTCGCCGGAATGCTGGACCATCCGCCATCTTCGACCTACGAAATCATGACTCCCTCGGTGTATCTCCACCATGGGCCGGTGCCGCAACTGCGGATGCCCGACATTCACCCACTAATTGATCCGCAGTATCGGCCGTACGACATTGGAGTGATGGGCGAGTTCGATGTGCAGGTAATGGCGGAACTTTTCGGTGGGCACGCAGCGGCAGACGCACTGGCACCCGCATGGCGCGGGGGAATTTACTATACCGCGCAAACCAAGGCAGCGACGACCGCAAATGCGCGAAACTCTACCGCATCCCTGGCGCTGCTCTATTTGTCTCGATGGACGACTCCACAGGCCGCGCTCGCTTTCGCAAATCTTTACGCGTTGGAGATACCACGAAAATACGATCATGCTGTCATTGAACCGGCGAACGACACGGATACCGATACCTCAGATACACCCATCGCTACGCGAATCTGGAATACTTCGGAGGGACCGGTACTGGTGGCAGTCTCGGGAAAAACAGTTTTCATCAGCGAAAGCTTCCCGATCGATCTGGCGCGCAAGCTCGAATTCGTCATGATGGGTAGCATTGTGGGCAGTGCCACCAGTGTGACCGTGCAGAACAACATGCCGCGAAAGGACTTGACGGCGGGTCTACGACGATGGCTGTTCGTCTTATCGACTCCGCAGACGCTCAGTTCTCCACGGTATACTAACCCAGGCTCGGTTTTACCCCATAATGCGGGCCCTAAGGTGTATTGATGGCTAAGGAAGAAGGAGTACAGCCCAGGATGTTTCATGCAGAGATCGGGATTATCGGCGGAACCGGACTATATCATATGTCTGGACTGGCGAATGTGCATGAGGAACAGATCAGCACACCATTCGGAGATCCCTCCGACTGGTTAACTTTTGGTGAGTTACATGGGCGCAAGGTAGCGTTTCTTGCGCGACATGGGCGGGGCCACGGCATTCTGCCTTCCGACATTAACTACAGGGCGAACATCTACGCGATGAAACAGGTTGGCGTGAATGCGATTCTTTCCATTTCCGCTGTCGGTTCGCTGAAGGAAGAACATAAACCGGGAACATTTCTTGTGCCGGATCAGTTCATCGACCGCACCTATGCGCGCCGCAGCACATTTTTCGGCCCCGACGTTGTTGCCCACGTGTCGATGGCCGATCCGGTGTGCCCGGATGTGGGCACCGCAATTATGGCGGCATGCGGCGTTCAAAATGTTCCTGCAACACGGGGCGGAACCTACGTTTGCATCGAGGGTCCGCACTTTTCGACCAAGGCGGAGTCGAACCTGTACCGGTCGTGGGGCGCGGATGTAATCGGAATGACCAACATGCAGGAAGCGAAGCTGGCGCGTGAAGCTGAGATTTGTTATGGAAGTCTGGCTATGGTGACCGATTACGACTGCTGGCATCCCAGCCATGATTTCGTCACTACCGACCAGATTGTAGCCGTGCTAAATCAGAACAATGCGACCGCGCTGAAAGTGATGGACGCGGCCGTGGCAGCTCTGCCTGCAAATCGGCAATGCCATTGCCAGCACTCGTTGAAAGACGCGATCTTGACCCGGCAGGCATTGATCTCCCTGGGCACTCGGCAGAAATTGCGCTTGCTACTCGATCGCTATTTGCAGCCGGCGAATAAGTTGCTGGAAAAACCGTAAGACGCACGCCCAAAACTCAAGTCAGGAAAGTCTTGTACGCTCATGTCCATTCTTGTCGTTGGCTCGGTCGCATTCGATAGTATTAAAACGCCTCACGGCACGGTCGATCGTTGCCTGGGTGGCGCTGCCACCCACTTTGCCCTTGCTGCCAGTTTCTTTACGCCGGTCCGCGTTATTGGTGTCGTTGGAGAGGATTTCACCGCCCAGCATGAAGCCGTTTTTCATGCTCGTGGAATCAACATCGAAGGCATCGAACGTTCCGCGGGTAACAGTTTTCATTGGACCGGGGAATATCGCGAGAACCTGAACGAAGCGCACACACTACGCACGGATTTGAACGTATTCGAGCGCTTCCAGCCTAAGATTCCAGCATCGTATCGCGACAGCGAATTCCTGTTTCTGGCGAATATTGATCCGGCACTGCAACAGCAGGTTCGCCAGCAGATGCCGCGCGCACGGATTGTTTGCGGCGACACCATGAATTACTGGATCACTGGCCACACGGAAAATCTGAAAACCGTGATGAAAGGTTTGGATGTTCTGCTGATTAACGACGGTGAAGCCAAACTGCTGGGTGAAGATGCGAACTTGGTACGCGCCGCTGAGCGCATCATGGAGATGGGTCCGAAAGCGCTGATCGTCAAGCATGGCGAGTACGGTGCGACGGCGTTCTTTGGCGAGCACTCATTCCCTGGCGGTGTCCATGACCGTTTCTTCCGTGCACCCGCAATGCCGTTGGCGGAAGTGGTCGATCCCACCGGCGCCGGCGATTCGTTTGCGGGTGGCTTCTTCGGTTACCTGGCATCACAACCGGAAGTTACTCCGGCCCGATTCAAGCGGGCAATGTTTTACGGGGGCGTTATGGGTTCCTTTGCAGTGGAACGTTTTGGTACGGAGCGCATGCAGGCCCTGACACGCGAAGAAATCGATCAGAGATTTGCGCGCTTTCAGGAGCTGTCGCACCTCGATGCCGAATAAGAAGCTGAGTCCCCGCTCCAGTCGTCCAGTTAGTATCCCCACACTGGGGGAAGAAACTAAGTTGGTATCTACGGTGGCGGTTTTGTTGACGGCCGCTTCACTCGCTGTCTGTGCCAGGAACGGATACCTGCTTCTCTATGGAGATGCTGTTGCGCATCTCCATATTGCCCGGCGGATTTTCGACTCCCTCGATCCCGGCTTCGGTCAATTTGGTTCTGTTTGGCTGCCATTGCCGCATCTTTTACTGTTGCCGTTTGTCCAGCGGACCGACTGGTGGCAGAGTGGCCTGGCGGGCGCCATTCCTTCCATGGCCAGTTACGTGATGGCTTGCGCTGGAATCTATCGGCTGGCGCGGCGATGGATGCGTCCCCTGCTGGCACTTCTGGTCTTCGCAGCGCTCGCTCTCAATCCTGGCCTGCTGTACATGTCCGTTACAGCCATGACGGAGCCGCTCTTTTTGGCCCTGATGATCTGGAGCGTGGTCCATCTCACGGCCTTTGAGTCTGCGCTGCGAGAGGCCGACGCGCCCGCCGCTCGCGGCGCTCTAATAAAACTTACGCTGGTTCTCATTGCTGCCGTTTTCACCAGATACGATGGATGGATTCTCGGCACGCTCGCATGGTTGGCGGTCGCGTATTGGACCGTGCGGCGTGGATGGTGGAAAGAGTCGGTCAACGCAGGAGTGTTTTTCGTTTGCACGCTCTGTTTGCTCGCGGCTCCGTTGACATGGCTGGGCTACAACTGGCGCATGTACGGTGACCCGTTAGATTTTCTGCGTGGCCCCTACTCCGCCGCAGCGATTGCCAAGCGAACCACCAAGCCCGGCTCGTTGCCGTATCCGGGCTGGCATCATCTATGGTGGGCGTTTCTCTACTACGTCAAGTCTGCCAAGATGGGTGCAGCGCCTTTGCGCTGCGGGCGATGGCTGGTGCTGATGGCTGCCGCAGGCACGGCTTACGCGCTGGCGCGCTTTCACAGTCTTGCTGTACCGGCTGCCCTGTTGTTCTGGATGCCCATCCCCTTCTATGCCTATTCGGTGGCCTATGGTTCCGTGCCGATTTTTCTGCCTGTCTGGTTTCCTCACTCCTACTACAACACGCGATACGGGATGGAACTGCTGCCTGCATTCGCCCTATTTCCAGCGTTCGCAGCGTTGGCAGCGATCCAGAAGCGACCCCAGTGGACTCAGCCTATCCTAGGTTTTGCTTTGCTGCTCATCGTCGCCAGCAACGCGTTTCTGTTGCATGCCACCCCGTTGGTTTTCCAGGAGGCGAAAGCCAACGCTGCAACGCGTGTCCCGTTTGAACAGGCATTGGCAAACAAGCTGATCGTTCTTCCTCCACAGGCGACATTGTTGATGGACACATCGGCGCACATTGGCGCGCTGCAGCAGATTGGGTTTCCGCTGCGTCGGACGATCAACGAGGGCGATTACGGTCTGTGGCGGCAGGCACTTGAAGGTCCAGCCGCTGCGGCCGATTTCATTGTCGCGATTGACGGGGATCCCGTGGCGGAAGCAGTCAGGCGGCATCCACTGAACCTGGAACTGATGTTCGTCATTTGCAGCACTGGTCAGCCCTGTGCGCGGTTATACCGGTCGACATCTGAAGTTCGGCTGGCCGTTGAACACGCCAAATAATACACCGAGGTCTCCAGCAAAAGGCGGCCGTATGTCAGCTACGAGGCGGCTCATTCTGGTTCTTGCGGCAGCAGTTACATTTTATTCGCTTCTCACTGTCCCAGTCTGGGAGTGCTTTAGCAAGCGCGCCGCCCGATAGACTTGGGAGATGTCAGAGTATCGACGCAGCGCGCATACGATATTCGAAATTCATTTGCATGGGGTGTTTACGACCAAGTAGCGCAAGCCGGTTTTTGGTGGTGAAGTGGGGACGCGGGTGCGGGAGTTGATACGCGACATTTGCGCCCAGCATGAGGAGAAGATCATGCAGGGGCATGTGGCCAAAGACCATGTGCATCTGTTCCTGTCGATTCCGCCGCAAGTGACCATCAGCCGGTTGCTGCAATGGTGGAAGGGGAAGACGGCGCACCATCTGCTGGGAGAGTTTGCCCACCTAAAAGAAGCAGTTTTGGGGGCGGCATCTGTGGGCGCGAGGATACTTCTGTTGCAGTTCCGGTAATGTGACCGACAAGATCATAGCCGAGTACATAGCGAATCGGAACGAGAATATTGATCGCTGGTTGAGTTCGCATTGCAAAACGCCGCAACGACGAACCGATAGAAAGCGTTTCTGTCCCTGTGCTATTGCGAAGGCATCTGCAATGGCAAAGTGAATGTCAATCCCGCTCGACTCGTTCGGCATCGCCGCTCGCCGGCGAGTCGTCTGCGATTCCTGGGCCGCAACGAGTACAACAAGCTGCATGAGGTGATCTCCCGCCGATTTCGTGTGGCGCTTATAATCTGCTCTTTGCATCGAGCACATGCAGCACAGCTTCTTCCGCGGTCTTTCCGACAGCGGATAAATGCCCCATCTTTCGGCCTGCGCGCGGAACATGTTTTTCATATAAATGCAATCGCACGCCGGGAACCGCCAAGGCCAAATCGAAGCGCGGACCTGTCTCCGCATCCGCATTCAGCCATACATCCCCCAGCAGATTGACGATGGCTGCGGGTTGGACCACCTCTACATCTCCCAACGGCAGGTTGCAGACGGCACGAACGGCCTGCTCAAACTGGCTGGTGACGCAGGCGCGCTCGCTCGAGTGATAACTATTATGCGGGCGCGGAGCCAGCTCGTTCACCAGCAAGCGGCCGTCTTTCGCGATAAACATCTCCACGGCCAGCAATCCTTCGAGATGGAACTGCTCCGCAATCGAGAGCGCCAGCTCTCGTGCGTGGGCTGCAGTCGTAGCAGGAATGTTGGCTGGAATTGCACTCCAAGCCAGAATTTGTTGCTCGTGATAGTTGACGGCGGCAGGATAAGCCTTCATTTCGCCGCGCGGGGAGCGTGCAACCATCACGGAGATTTCCATCTCCAACTCGACCGCTTGCTCGACTACAACTGGACGTCCGCCGAGCGATTTCCATGCTGCCTCAATCGCCACCGCATCCGTGGGCTGTGAAAAGCCTAGTTTTTCCTGACTGCGACCGTCATAGCCGCCGTGTGCGCTCTTCACGAAGCAGCGACCACCCAATTTCTGAATGGCTGCATGAAGTTGATCCAGGTCATAGACGGCGCGATAGTCACCGACCGGCAAGCGATGGGCCACCAGCCACTTTTTTTGCAAGATGCGATCCTGAATGATCGCGAGCATTTCAGAACCCGGGCGCACGGGCGCGTGGCGCTCCGCAGCTTCGAGCGCGGGGACGGAAATCTGCTCGATTTCGAGAGTCACGACATCGCAACCGCGAGCAAGGTCCCCGGCTGCGCGAGCGTCGCTCCAGGCTGCCTCAAAACAGGCATCGACGACAAAGCGAGCCGGACAGGAGGGATCGGGATCGAGCACCTGAATGCGATAGCCGAGCGAGCGGGCTGCCATGGCCATCATGCGACCCAACTGGCCGCCTCCTAGGATGCCAATGGTCGCGCCGGGGAGAATGACTTGCTGCGTGGAATCCGGCATCAGGCGGGGAACTCCGGCGACGGAAGTGTCTGCGCCAGCACTTCTTGCTTGCGTGCTTCTCGCCAGGCGCACAGTCGATCGCGCAGAGCTCGATCTTCCAGAGCGAGAATGGAAATCGCGAATAATGCTGCGTTTGCAGCACCCGGCTTGCCAATGGCCAGCGTGCCGACAGGAATGCCCTTGGGCATCTGCACGATGGAAAGCAAGGAGTCGATGCCGGCTAGCATCGTCGCCGGAATGGGCACGCCCAACACGGGTAGATGCGTCTTGGCGGCGAGCATTCCGGGCAGGTGGGCGGCGCCACCCGCACCGGCAATCAGCACGCGCAGACCGCGCTCCTCGGCAGTTGTAGCGTATTCGAAGAGCCAATCTGGGGTGCGATGCGCTGAGACGATCCGCGACTCGTGAGGGACAGAGAATTCCTGCAGAATCTCAATGGCAGGCTGAAGGATTTCGTAATCGCTGCGGCTACCCATAACCACGCCGACCTGCGGAGCTCGCTTCATCCGCTGATTATACGATTTTGCATCGGGTAGGCCACGTCATGAGAAGCGCGCTCTTGAGAAGATTCTCGTCTAGCGCCAGCGAATACGAAGGCTGCAAAAAGCTCTCCCTCCAGACAAAGCGGCTGCCAGCATGGAGCTGACAGCCGCCGAATCAGGAAATGGATGAAAGGTTCTGGTTCCGCAGGAACTATCTGTGCCCTCCACCGCCATGGAAGCCACCACCGTGGAAACCACCACCATGGAAGCCACCACCACCGTGGAATCCGCCGCCACCATGGAAACCGCCGCCGCCACGCGCGCCACCGCCATGGAAGCCACCACCGTGGAAACCACCACCGTGGAAGCCGCCGCCACGCGCGCCACCGCTTGCATAAACCCGGCCACCGCCGCGTCCGTAGCCACCACGTCCGCCATATCCGCCGCGTCCGTAGCCACCACGCCAGCCGTCTCCACCACGCCAGCCGTCTCCGCCGCGCCAGCCGTCTCCGCCGCGCCAGCCATCTCCGCCGCGCCAGCCGTCTCCGCCGCGCCAGCCGCCATCTTCACCCCAGCCGTCTCGATACCATCCGCCTCCCCATCCCCAGCCATACCATGGACCGACACCGAGAAAGATGCCGTTGTTGAACCATTGTGGACCGTAATATCCGTAAGGCGCGCACGCATAGGGGTAGTAGTTGTAATAGCCATACATGCAATTTGGCTGTTGATAATACCCGCCATCGTCATCGCCGCCAATACTGACTCCGAAGGACACCTGGGCACGGACATACGTAGCGGGAATCAGAAGAACCCCGAGTAAAGCGATGTACCGTAAATATCGCATGTTCAACCTCCTCATCGAAACCCTAGAGCAGTCGCGTCTCAGCCGAAGGGATTCAGCCAGCCAGGTGTCTGAATTCCTCTACTGTTAAGAACGTTACTGAAAAAGGAAAGTTGCGTTATCGTAATTGCGTTATCGTAATTGCGTTATCGTAATCATGTTCCAGGAATTGGACTTCCAGCGATAGTGTTTTCTTTGATTCTTGCTGGTTACGAGCCAATCATAGGCCTGCTGCATCGGCGGTTAATAGAAGTCGATCAACCGATCCGACTTGGTTGCGGAATATGATGTCAGCGGTCGATTGAGGAATTCGATCAACGGCGCGGCAGCGAGGAAACGCGAGACAATCTCCTTGCGCAGGGTGGGCTTCAACGAGATTTCGGCGGGCAGCGTGGTTGAGACTCCCCATTGACGGCAGGCGATCAGGTCCGCGGCCGGATGATCTTTCGGGAAGCCCTTCGGCGGACGCATGAGACGTTTGCCGTCGAAATCGCTCATCAGCCGCTGCAGGCTGCGCGCCTTCGAGAGCTTGCGAAATTCTTCATGGTGTTCCATCAGGTGATTGCGGATGGCGAGCAATTGCTCTCGTTCCGGCATATAGACACCCGCAGCAATCACCAATTCTTCTGCGGAGAGATGAAAGTAGAAGCCGCCGCCAGATTTCTTCTCGAGCCCCTGACGCGCCCACCACGCGGAAATGTGTTTTTTATACGGTGTTTTATCGGGTGAAAATCGTGTGTCGCGGTAGATGCGGAACATACATTTTGAAGCTGGGCGAATATGCTCCGGCGCGAAGTCCATCAGGTCGCCGTTGATTTCTTCAATCAGCGCCAGCAGCGGCGCTTTCAATTCTGTTTCATACACTTGCTTGCGAGCGTCGAACCAGTCGCGTCGATTGTTGCGCGCCAGACCGCGCAGAAATTGGATGGCTTGCGGAGAGAAATGCGTCGGCATGACTCATTTTAAAGCGGTGATGGCGATGTATGCAGCACGTTCAAACAGCAGGCGATTGATACAATCAAGGGTCTATGGCTTTTACGGAACAATACGACCTGGTCATCGTCGGAGCCGGTCATGCGGGCTGCGAAGCGGCCATGGCGGGCGCGCGCATGGGCCTGCGAACGGCGCTTTTTGCGCTGAATCTGGATCTGATCGCGCAGATGTCGTGCAATCCTGCGGTCGGCGGCATCGCCAAGGGCCACCTGGTGCGGGAAGTCGACGCTCTGGGCGGCGTGATGGCCGAAGTGACGGATGCGGTCGGAATTCAGTTTCGCCTGCTGAATACCTCCCGCGGCCCAGCAGTGTGGTCGCCGCGGGCGCAATGCGACAAGCAGCAGTACCGCGTGAAGATGCGCGAAGTTTTGGAGTCTCAGCCGAACTTGTACATCAAGCAGGCGGAAGTCGTTGATGTGGTGCTGGAAGACTTGCCGGACTCGAAGACTGGATCAGCGCATCGCTTGGTGCGTGGGGTAAAACTGCGCGACGGGAGGGTTGTTTACGCAGGCGCGACCGTCATCACTACTGGAACTTTTTTGAATGGTCTCATCCATTGTGGCGAAGAACATTATCCTGCCGGACGCAGTGGCGAGCCGGCGGCGGTGCTTCTTGGAGAATCTTTAAAGCGCCTGGGCCTGCGCAATTGCCGCCTGAAGACGGGAACTCCGCCGCGCATCGATGGCCGGACAATTGATTGGTCGAAATTTGACGAGCAACCGGGCGACTCCGAGCCGACACCGTTCAGCTTTCGCACGGAAGCGATTACGCGGCCCCAGATCAGTTGCCACATCGCCTTCACCACACCGGAAACGCTGGCCATCATCCGAGACAATGTGCATCGTTCACCCATGTATTCCGGGCAGATTCAGGCCACCGGACCGCGCTATTGCCCGTCGATTGAAGATAAGGTCGTCCGCTTTCCGGAGAAACTGCAACACCAGCTTTTTCTGGAACCGGAAGGACTGCACACGCATGAGGTCTACATCAATGGCATGTCCACGTCGCTGCCAATGGATGTGCAGGCCGCGGTGCTTCGCTCCATCCCAGGCCTCGAAAACGCGGAAATGCTGCGACCGGGATACGCCATCGAATATGACGCCATCGACGCGACGGAACTGGATCATGCGCTTGCGGTGAAGAGCATCTCTGGGCTGTATCTGGCTGGCCAGATCAATGGGACCTCCGGTTATGAAGAAGCTGCCTGCCAGGGATTGATGGCGGGAATCAATGCTGCCCTGCATGTGAAGGGCGAGCCGGCATTCGTGCTCAACCGCAGCGAAGCGTACACCGGCATTCTGATTGACGACCTGATCAGCAAAGGAACCAACGAGCCATACCGCATGTTTACTTCGCGCGCGGAATACCGCCTGCACCTGCGCATCGACAATGCCGACCGCCGGTTGACTCCCTATGGCCGCAGGCTGGGTCTGATCGACGACCGCGCGTGGAAGGCTTTCGAGGCCAAGCAGGCCCGCATGCAGGCCTTCGCAAACATGTTGGCCGCGCAGAAGCCCGACCTGGAGCGCCTGTCCGCGAACTCGCCCGAACTTGCCGCCAGGTTGAACAGTGCCGTGGGTCAAACGTATGCGCAGTTGATGAAGCGGCCGGAGGTCACCATCGAAGCCCTGCGCACCATCTTGACCGCCAGCCTGGAGCAGGCAGCAGCATCCGCGTCCAGTGCCGATGCAATCCATTTGGAGACCATCCGCACGGCCATGGTGAAAGATCATGTTCCAGCGCATGTGCGCAATGAATGGAAGGCAGTCGAGACGGAGATCAAGTACGCCGGCTATCTTGACCAGCAGCGCAAGTCGATTGAGCGGATGAAGAACGCCGAGCACCGGGCCATCCCTGCCTGGTTCGATTACATGGCCGTCAGCGGGCTGTCACGCGAGATGCAAGAAAAGTTGCTGCGCGTTCGCCCCGGAACCATCGGCCACGCCAGCCGCATCCCAGGAGTGACGCCGGCCGCCCTGTCGCTGATCAACATCTATATCGAAATTCAGGGCCGCAATGCCGAAGCGGCGACGGCATAAACAGGTCTGTGCAATAACTCATTGTTGCGGCTGCGAGCCGGAGTCGGAGCTATGATGCAGGCCGGGAAAATGGAATCCAAGGTCATGGTTCAAGGGCTTCGCCGTCGAGGTATCCGCTGACTTCTTTTTGCCCTTGACCGTGGGCTCCTGAATGATGGTGCGCTGAGAATTGATGCATTCCCAGGTATTCCGCGCCCGCACATAGACCTGACTGAAAACGCCTCGTTCGGTTCTTGACTTGGTGCGACTCAGTTTATTGCCCTGAAACGCGCGATCGTACGTTCCATTTATCACCGCCACGTCCCCGACCATCCGAACGCTTACGACTTTCTGCGTCAACGAGAAACGCGGTGCATCCTTCATCATCATTTCAGAAATCTGCTGGTCCCGATTCGTGACCTCGCCCTTGTCGGAAATGTCGATGTACTGCGGCGCAAGCACCAGTTCCAGCGCGTATTGATCGTGCTGGTAGACGGCTTCATCCCAGCGGTCGGCAACTTTCTGCAGCTCCGCGACCTGCTGGGTCATTTGCGCCGTGGACTCTTGCGAGTTCGACTCCATCGGCAATTGCGCGCGGGAGGTTAAAGAAGACGTGAGGATGAGTCCAAATACGAGGCCGGACAACATGAAATGCCGGGGGAAAGGTAGAAATCGCTGAATCGTCAATCGAAAACTCCTCGTGCCGCAATGGAGCCAACGGATCGGGGAATCTGTCGGATCGCTCAGTTGCAAAACACTATTAGTATGATACTGCGCGCGACCGCTTTTTCCACTTCTCCACTTCGCGCAGCCGAATTCCACTGGTGTTTGCACAAGCTGCCCGAGGCTACACTCATAAACAGTGGCCACCCTATCTCAAATCTCGCTTGAACACGGCCTGCCGGCCAGCGTGGAGGCAGAGCGTACCATTCTGGGCGCCATCCTGCTGGACAACGCCGCGTATAGCGAGGCAGCGGAACGACTGGTTGCGGATGACTTTTCGCTGGATTCGCATCGCCGGATTTATGCCCGCATGGGCGAGCTGATCGACGCCAACCGCGCTGTCGACATTATTACCTTAAGCGAGGAGTTGGATCGCCAGAAGGAGCTGGAATCGATCGGCAACCGGGCGTACATCTTTTCTCTGACGGAAAATCTTCCGCGCCGCCTGAGCATTGAAGATTACGTCCGCATCGTCAAAGACAAGTCGATTCTGCGTCAGTTGATGGGCATCTGCGCGACGGCGCAGGCGCGGGCTGCCGATCAAAGCGAAGACGCGCTGGACGTGCTGAATGCAACAGAGACCGCGTTGCTGGAAGTCTCCGAGCGCGGCATCACCCAGGGATTTTCCAGCATCCCAGAGATCGTCAAAGGCTCCTTCGGCTCGATCGACAACCTGTACAAAGAAGGCCGCGAAATTACCGGCCTGGCCACGCACTATCATGAGTTCGACCGCATGACCAGCGGGTTGCAGCCGTCGGAATTGATCATCATTGCGGCGCGCCCTTCCATGGGTAAAACTGCCTGGGCGATTAACATTGCGGAAAACGCCGCCGTCCGCGATGGCAAAGTGGTGGGAGTATTTTCGCTGGAAATGTCGAAGGAAGCGCTGCTGCGACGCATGCTGGCTTCGCAATCCATGGTGAACATGCGCCACATTCAGACTGGATTCCTCACCCGCGACGACCGCGATAAGCTGGTCAGCGGTCTTGAGCGCTTGGCAGAAGCCAAGATGTTCATCGACGATACTCCCGGCATTTCTTTGGGCGAGATGCGGGCCAAGGCGCGCCGCCTGCGCCAACAGGGTGGCGGACGGCTCGACTTAATTGTCATCGATTATCTGCAATTGATGAGCGCCAGCAGCGGTGGGCCAAACGGTCGCCGCCCCGAAAATCGCACCCAGGAAGTGTCCACCATTTCTCGCGGACTGAAGGCCCTGGCAAAAGAGATGCGTGTGCCGGTGATTGCGCTTTCGCAACTGAGCCGTGCCAGCGAACAACGCGGCGGCGACAAGAAGCCGATGCTGTCTGACCTGCGCGAATCGGGATCCATCGAACAGGATGCCGACGTGGTCGCCTTCATTCATCGAGATAGCTACTACAATCGCGATGATGATGGTGGCGAAGATGCTGAGTCCAAAAATCAGGCGGAGATCATCATCGCCAAGCAGCGCAACGGCCCCACCGGCGTGGTCCACTTGATGTATATGCCCGAGTTCACCCGATTTGAAAATCCTTATAAGGGCGAAGATGCCAACGTCCCCAGTTACTAGGGTTGAAATTTCCCGCTCACGACTCCTTGCCAATTTCAAATATCTGCGGTCGCTGCTCTCCTCCAATGCGACGCAGAAACGCCCGGAAGAAACCGCCGCAGTGAGCGATTTGCTGGCCGTAGTCAAGGCCGACGCCTACGGACATGGCCTTTCGCCATGCGCTCCCTGGTTGGTGCAGGCAGGCGCGAAGTGGCTGGGAATCACCTCCGTCGAAGAAGGACTAGCGCTGCGCCGACTTTGCCCGAAGGTCCGCATTCTTGTCATGCGCGGCCTGCTGGCGGGTGAGGCCGATGCGTTGATCGACGCGCAATTGCTGCCGACTGTCTGGGATCCGCAGCAGCTCGGTTGGCTGGCGGATGCGGCGCAAAAACGAGAGCTGGCTCTAGGCAGCGTCCCTATCCACCTGGAAATCGACACTGGCATGACCCGCCAGGGAGTTGGGCTGGCGGACCTGCCGAAGTTCCTCCGCGCTTTGCAGAACCTGCCCGCGCTGCGGCTGGCCGGCGTCTATACCCACTTCGCTTCTGCCGACATGCTGGACACGGAGCAGAACTGGCTGCAGAGGGCCGCATTCCGACAAGCCTTGGAACAGATCTTGGCTGTGGGGTTTCATCCGCAGTGGATTCACGCCGGAAATTCCTCAACCCTCCTGGCACAGCAGTATGAAGACCGTATCGGCTTCCCTCAGATGGAAGGCGCGAGGCGTCTGATTCGTCCTGGAATTGCGCTGTACGGATATGCCCCGCAGTTTTCCGGGGCCGACCGCGAGGCTGCCGAAGAAGCGCGCGCTGCGCTGCGACCGGTGCTGACATGGAAAACGGCCATCGCGTCCACTCGATCGGTGGCGCCGGGAACTGCCGTCGGCTACAACGCCACCTTCGTCGCTCCAACGGCGATGCGGCTTGCGCTGTTGCCCGTTGGATATGCCGATGGATTGAATCGCAAACTGTCCGGCAGCAACCAGTCTCCCGGCGGCCATGTGCTGATCCATGGAGTGCCCGCCCCCATTGTGGGCCGCGTGTCGATGGATTTAACGGTTGTCGACGTCACCCATGTCCCCAACGCTGCCGCCGGCGATGAGGTCGTAATCCTTGGCGAGCAAAACGGCCAGCGCATCACCGCCGACGATCATGCCCGCTGGGCGGGAACCATCCCCTATGAAATTCTGTGCGCCATCGCCGCCCGCGTGCCCCGCATCGCCTCGGAATAAACTCTCCGCTGCTAGCATTGAAGCAGCATGCTGAAACAGTTGTACGCACAATGGATGTATGCCTGGGAAACGGAGCTGACGACGCGGGACACCAACCGCATCGTCCGCCCGCTGGAATGGGGATTCGACTGGCTGGAAGATTGGATCGCATCGCGCAACCTGCCCATCCGCGATGCCATCGCCGGCGATGATCCAACCCAACTCCACGAGGCGATGCTGGCGGTGAATGAGAGCATCATCGCCGAATCCGAGCAGTTCTACGGCTACAAAACCCCCACAGATTTTCGCCTGGAAGAACGCCATCCGCAATTGTTTCCGACCAATGTGCGCCCGGAGACATTGCGCCAGGACGCAGAGTTGAAACAATTGGCCGCCGAAGGCAAGCTGCCCAAGGCGCAGTTTCTGCGCTTCACCTCGCCGCTGCGGACTCCCTATCCAGAGAACGATCAGGTCAACGCGCGCTGGTATCCCGCGCCACCGGAAAAGCAACAAGGCAAGCCCAGGCAAGCCATCATCGTCATGCCCCAATGGAACGCGGATGCCTTCAGCCACAACGCGCTTTGCAGCCTGTTCAATCGCTTTGGCATCTCCGCGCTGCGGCTCAGCAAACCCTTCCACGACGTGCGTCGCCCGGCGGAGTTGGAACGCTCCGACTACGCCGTCAGCGCCAATATTGGTCGCACCATTGCAGCCTGCCGCCAGGCGGTCGTCGATATCCGCAGTTGCCTCGACTGGCTGCAGCAGCAGGGATACGAGCAGTTCGGCGTGCTCGGCACCAGTTTGGGATCCTGCTATGCCTTTATTGCCAGCGCGCACGATGCCCGGCTGCGCGTGAATGCCTTCAACCATGCCTCCACCTGGGTGGGGGAAGTGGTGTGGACCGGCCAAAGTACTCGCCATGTTCGCGCCGCTTGTGAGCAAGCCGGGCTGACGCAACTGGATTTGCGGATGCTGTGGAGCGGCGTCAGTCCGATGGTCTACATGGATCGCTTTGCCGGAGTCGCTCCGCAACAGCGAATTTCAGACTGGCCGAAGAAGCGCACCCGTGTCATCTACGCGCCCTACGACCTTACATTTCTGCGCGAATTTTCCGAAGACGTGCTGCGCGAATTTCGCCAGCGCGGCGTGGACTTCGACGCGAAAATGCTCCCCTGCGGCCACTACACCACCGGCGAAACTCCCTACAAATATATTGACGGCTGGTACCTAGGATCCTTCGTCTACAACGCCTTCAAAAAACTCGCGCAAGAAGGAATGTTGCGTAGCCGAAGATCGGCAGTGAATTAGTCGCCAACATCTAGTTGCGTTAACTAGGTGTCATTTGGACACACCAAACTTAGAGAGCATTCTTTCGATCCAGTGTTGCTTTTGCTTCGACAAGCCGCTGAGAGCATCCATTCTGTCGAGGAAGAGTCTCCTCTGACTACTTTCAGGAACCTTCAAATCCTGACATAATCGGTTGAATTCAACGATGATCCGCTCATGGAATATACTTCGATTTATTATCCGTGAGTTATCCTTCTTTAGCAGGAGCTGGTCGGTGTCTCTCCGTATTTTCCAATTTCCGCGGGTTTCCCCATTGTGGAATAATCCATTTCTGACATCGGCAAAAAACTCTCCCCTGTCCTTACTTTTAAAATCCGAGAATGATGCAGCCTTCAAGAAGTTCTTGAAAGATTTTGCCGTACTCGTTTCCCCGGTTTTGATTCGCCCCTCTCGAAATGACTGGATCGTATCAATCAGTAGACAATCGAGCGCGAGGATTGCAAATCCCGACCTCATCGTTAGGCTTTTATCTTGCTTTAAGAGTTCTTCGATTGGCTTGAGAAATCTTTCCGAGATGCGTCGATGAAAGGCATCCAACACTCGCTTCCATTCCTCGCTTGATTCCTGGCTACTCAATTTGTCTCGAATTTCGAGATAACTCCCAATCGTGAACTTCGACGCAAGTTCTGTCTCCAGATCCATAAAATTTCTCCCGACTTTGTCCAGATTATAAGTTCAACGCACTTCAGGCCAGGCGACATCAACAACTAGCAAGATACTCCAAGGTGACCCCATGTCGATTCCGTATGCCTTGCAAGGAATATTTCAAGGCCTTCCCCCAAATACACAATCCCTCGTCCTGCGCGACTATGGAGTCCGCAAGAAATCCGGACTCTTCGCCTACTTTTTCTGGTTCTTCTTCGGCTTCCATTACCTCTATCTGGGCCGCATCGGGATTCAGTTGATCTACTGGCTGACAGTCGGCGGTTTCGGCCTCTGGATGCTGATCGATCTGTTCCGCATCCCCGGCATGGTGGAGCGGAAAAACGAAGA
>JAJZCA010000212.1 GCA_021798735.1 Acidobacteriota bacterium
CAATACTGTTCCAAAATGGGATCGATGACCCAATTTTGCAAAAACCCGATGCCGCGATCTCACGGAAACGCGCTACTCTGTCTTTACAGCGTAGATTGTGACGATACAAGAAAAAACCGTCATTCAAAAAAACCGTCATTCATGTGATGCAGCGCACATTCGGACTTGATAAAAGTCTTGCAGTATGGATTTATTACCACTGTTTTATTGGTAACGCCTTGGTTCTCCATTCTTGACCTGCCCCAAGGGTAGCAGGAGTTTGAACCATAGTACGAGCAGTCGAGTTTCTCCAATCGCCTGCCGATACAAGAAATAGAACACGCTCACATTTTTTGTTGTTCTTCTTGGTTCACCCCTCGCCGCCAGGCCATTTCTGGCTGCGGTTAGGTATGAAATAGGGAGAAAAAGTACTTGAGTTGGAACTTTATGCTATGACAAAAATTATCCTGGCTGATAACCAGTCCATTTTCCGTGCCGGCGTTGCAAAAACCCTTGCTCTACAAGACGATATCCGCATCGTTGCTCAATGTATGGACAGCGACCGGCTCGTGCAAGCAGTTCGGACCTTCCGCGCCGCTGTCGTTCTCTTCGCCGCTTCGCTGCAGCCCAATTTGCCGGACCTGATCCAGACCGCCCGCGTAGCTGGCAGCAAATTGATTGTCATTGCGGAGAATACTGAATCTCTGCATACCTATGCGGTCCCAGGCTTTGACGGCGTTGTCTTTCGCGACATTGCCGGCCCCTTGCTGGTGGATTGCATCCACTCGGTTGCCGCCGGGCATACCTATCTACAGGAAAAATTGGGACGTGGCATGGCTGAGGAAGTCGATGCCGTCGGCGCTCGTGTTCGCGATCGCCTCACCCCCAAGGAAATCAAAATTGTTGCCCTCATCGTTCAAGGCTTTAAGAACAAGGAAATCGCCAGACAGCTTGGCACCACAGAACAGGTGATCAAAAATTACCTGCGCAACGTCTATGACAAGACTGGCGTTTCGGATCGCCTGGAACTGGCTCTCTTTACGATTCATCATCGAACCCTGGCTGACGCCGCCGCCGTGGCTGGCGGTCAGATGGATTTGCAGACCTCCCGCGCCTGACTGCCGGGAACCAAGTTCTGTCTGGTCTTTCCGGCCGTCGCGCCGGGCATAACATCTGGGTGCCCCAGGTTCGCGCAGCTAACCTGGGATGGAAATTGATGTCTTTCCGAGCCCCCCCAGCCACCGCGCGACCGAAGCGGCGGGGTCTGCGGATGTTGTCCCGCAAAAAAAATGCCATCCCGCATGTCGTATCCCGCGGTTTTTCCAGCTCTGCACATCCGCGATTCTAAGGCAGATTCACAGTTGGTGTAGTTGATTGTGGAAGCGGGTCATTCTTCACTTCGGTCGCTGCGCCGACCACATGTGACTCTATCGCCCTTTGAATACATTCACCGTCAATCCGGTTTAATACAATAACGCGCTGATAATCGCCACCAACTCAGTCGCATCGACCGGTTTTTCCAGGTAAATGTCCGCCTGTGGCTTAGCGGCGAGGAACGCCTCCGTGCAGTATCCCGATACCACCACGACGGGAACCTGCATACCCGTCTTCGCGGCCAGCAGAATTTGTCTGCCGTCCACTTCCCCCAGATTCCAATCTGTCACCACGGCATCAAATTCTTTTTTCTGCAGCAGACCGATAGCTTCATTGGCGGAGCTACTTGTCGTCACAGCATGACCGGCGCGCTCCAGGATGGTTTTCTTCAACGCAAGAGCAGCCGGCTCGTCATCGACACATAATATGTTGGCCATCTCACGTTTCTTCCTTCTTCTTGAACCTGTAAGAAAAGGTGCAGAAAAAAGCCAGCCAGATCAATCAACCGTCGATTCCCGGCCCCAATAGACCCGCTAGCTTAACTTCTCCGCAACCGATTTCGCCTGAGTAAATAGGTACAAATAGTCCGGTCCCCCAGCTTTGGAATCTGTCCCTGACATGTTGAAGCCCCCGAATGGATGGGCTCCCACCATGGCGCCCGTGCATTTTCTGTTGAAATACAAATTGCCAACATGAAAATCCTGCCGTGCCCTCGCCAGCTTTTCTCGCGATTGCGAATAGATCGCTCCAGTCAGGCCAAATTCTGTGTTGTTTGCAATTTCCATCGCGTGGCCAAAATTCCTCGATCGAATCACCGCCAGCACCGGCCCAAAAATTTCCTCCTGTGCCAACCGTGCATTCGGCGCAACCTCAGAGAAAATCGTTGGCTCGATAAAATAGCCCTTCTCCGGCGATTCAACCGCATTTCCACCCGCGACCAGTCGGCCTTCCTGCTTGCCAATTTCGATATAGCGCAGCATCGACTCATACGCCGACTGGTTGACCACTGGCCCCATCGCCGCATTCTCTGCCGGATCGCCCACTTTCAACTGCTTGGCCCGCTCCCGCAATCTGTCCACAAAAATGTCGTAAATCTGGTCATCGACAATGGCACGTGAACAAGCCGAGCACTTTTGCCCGCTGAACCCGAACGCCGACTGCAATACCCCGGTAACTGCGGCATCCAGATCGCAATCCGCCTCCACCAGAATCGAATCTTTCCCGCCCATTTCCAGAATGGTCCGCTTGATCCAGATCTGGCCCGGCTGCGTTTGCGCCGCGCGCGCATGAATGTCCAGCCCCACTTCCTTTGAGCCGGTAAACGCAATGAAGCGCGTTTTCGGATGTTCCACAATTGCATTGCCGAATGTTGCGCCGGAACCGGGACAAAAATTCACCACTCCCGGCGGCATGCCCGCTTCTTCCAGCAACCCGAAAAACTTCGCCGCAATCGTCGGCGAATCGCTCGACGGTTTCAGAATCACCGTATTCCCTGTCACAACAGCAGCCGCTGTCATGCCAGCCATAATCGCCAGCGGAAAATTCCACGGAGGAATCACCGCGCCGACGCCCAGTGGAATATACAGCAACTCGTTTCGCTCGCCTGGATATTGAATCGGCGTTTTTGCCGCCGCCAGCCGCAGCGCTTCCCGCGCATAAAACTCCAGGAAGTCGATGGTCTCGCCTACGTCGGCATCCGCCTCGCCCCAGTTCTTCCCCACTTCATACGTCAGCCATGCGCAAAAATCCAGTTTGCGTTCGCGCAGCAACTCCGCGGTCCGCAATAGCAGCGCTGCACGCTCCTCCACTGCAGCGACGCGCCACCCGTCATACGCTGCCAGGGCCGCCTGCATGGCCACTTCCGCATGCTCTGCGCCGGCCTTTTGATGCACGCCTACAACCTGCGCCGGATTGGCCGGATTCAACGACCGTATCTTGCCTTCGGTACGAATCCGTCGCCCTCCAATCGCCAGGTCGTATTCCTGGCCAAGCTGGTCGGCGACGCGAACCAGCGCCCGCCGCATCGCCCGTGCGATGTCCTCCCGGCCGAAATCCAAAAAAGGTTCGTTGCGGAATTCACCCTTCGGCGTACGAATCGGAATCACCGTCGATAACTCAAGTGTCGCCATACAGCCCTAGTGTAGACCAGCACCGCGTTTCCTGCCGGTGACGCCCGCCACACATGATCCCTGCATTCTCCGCGCTAAAACCCGACTCATTCCCGCCCGCATCCAAATCCGGTGTGAATCGCAACACCACCGGACGCCAACTCGCCTTTTCTTTATCTGCGGCTCACCCTGAGAAATAACTTTCGCAGCTCCACCCACACCCTTCGTGCTAGCGCGAAACCGTCGAGTAAAAGGTATTCGCGCCCGAACGCAGGTCCTTGCCGTATCCCAGCACAAATTCGAAACTTCCCAGCAGCTTCACCTTAGCCTGCAGCCCAGTATCTGTCAGCCATTTCGGCGACCCAAAATATTCCGACGCATCGTAGATGTCTCCTGTATCCAGAAACGGTCCCACCTGCACCTGCACGAAAGCATCGTGAAACACAACCTTCTCGCTGTCGGAGTTCGAAAGGACATAGTCTCTCCCCATGGGAGCATTTCCCTTCTGCCCATTCAGCAATCCATTGTGCCCGCGCATCCACAACTCGTTATCGCGATCGAACCCCAGCATGAAAAAATCGTCGAACGGCACCTGCCCAAACGTTCTCCCGGCCCGCAGCATCGTACTTGTCTCATAGTCGTCGCCCTGCGCTTTCGGCAACCAATGCGCCGCGAACGAACCCTGCATCTGCCCATATTTCCCCAGACCCTTGGCAAAGAAGCTGCCCGCTTCGCCCGTTGCGCTTGCATCCAGTGAAAATCTTCTCTCCGGAA
Source organism: Acidobacteriota bacterium (assembly GCA_021798735.1). Lineage (GTDB taxonomy): Bacteria > Acidobacteriota > Terriglobia > Terriglobales > Acidobacteriaceae > JAKAAZ01. The sequence continues at coordinate 4,236 of JAJZCA010000212.1, forward strand.
ATCGAATCAACGACCGCTGCACGCGGCCTCGAAGGTCCACTCCGGAGCTGTTCGTGAACAATATGCCCGCCTGCGCGGGAATGCCGGCCAGGCTCCGAAAATCGCGGTACGAATATTCTCCGTCCACGTTCCATTGCCACCGCCAATTCTCGATTGCAGCCACCTCCGCCCCAACCGCCGCGCGTCTCATATTGAAGCCCGCAGCCGTCGGCGCGCCCGGTGTCAGCGTGTTCGTAATGTTCCAGTTTTCATTCCTGTCCACAAAATACAACCGCACCCGCTGCTTCGGATTTTCTTCCAGCGGCCACGCTACATCGCTCGCGTACCAGCGCTTCTCGTCGTCCCATCGCACGAACGATCGCCAATTCAGCCCCTTGTTGTTCAGGTTGAAAAACTCCGGATAGACCGATTGGTACGGCAGTCCCCGCACCATGGTCACGGCGTTCCGCCATCGCAGATCGCGCCAACTGGTTTCCTCGCTCGCGCGCCATGCCAGTTTGAATGAACCGTCACGCTGTGCCTGCAATTCATAGAATGTATGCGGAAAAAGATCCAACGACTGCAACTCCGCCTGCGTGGTCAGAAATTGCTCCCGCGTCCACACCGCTCCAGGGGAAAATTTGAACGCGCGATCCAGGATCAGCGGGTACAAGTTCGGCTGCGGATCAAATGTAAGATCGCTCAGCTCCGGCTTTCCCACGCGATTCCAATATTTCAAAGCAGCTTCCAGATTGCCTTCAAGAAAATAAATGGATGCTAGAAAATTGCTCGCGTATGCATCGTTTGGCTGTAGCGCAAGAGCGCCACGCAAATCTTTCTTGGCCCGTGAAAATCGCTTGTCGCGATATGCAATTCCCGCCATCTCTTCCAGAAAGCGAGCATCGTGCGGATGACCGGCATGTCCGGCTTCAAACGTTCGCTCCGCCTCGCGGTACCGTCCTAGCGCGGCCAGCGCCAATCCTCGATCCAGCTCCAGGTCGGCCGCCACTGTCGGCGATTCAGGCACAGCGCGGACGACATCCTCCCATCGCCCCGCATCGTACAGCGCTTTCACATGTGCATTGTTGTTCGCGACGCCGGGTGCGACGGTTGTCGCCTGACCCGATACATGCCCGGCAAACATTAGAAGGAGAAAAAGCAAAATCAACGGCCAGATTGGGGCACAGCCAGCAGCGTCCAATTGCCCGTGGCACGCCATTCCCGCTCGAACCCTTCTCGCGAAATTCGCAGCATTTTTTGCTGGGCCGGGTCGTTCATCAAAAGATAATTTCGTTCGGGATCGATTCCCACAACCACAACATAGTGCAGCGATCCATGCGCCCCACTTGCCTGCAGCCCCACAATCAGCGGACGTCCCAGCGCAAGCTCGTGCTTGAAGTCGCTCCACTGGCCGTGAAATGCAAAGGCATGGTAGCCGAATTTCTGAAAGTATTTGCCCATACTGCTGGCATAAATTCCGCCCGCAGCCGACGAGAACAATGTTGCCTGAATGCGTTCCGGTTCCGCATCTGGTGCGATTGCACGCCGCTTTTCTCGGTCCCAATACTGCATCACCATTGCAATGGAAGCAGACCCGCATCCATCCGTTGTCTGTGCCACAAAAGGAACGTCGATCCAAATCGCTTGCGCTGAAGCTGTCTGGACAACTGCGGCGGCCCTCCATGGACCGCCGAGTAGCAGGACCGCTGCAATCAACCAAACCTTCATTCTTAGTGGACAGCGACGACGATCAGGATCAACGCAGCAAGCCCGACCAGAATCAGCAGCAGATCATGGTTGTCGATAGTGCCAGCCGCAAAATCCTTCTGCGCCTTTGCCGACCGCGCTGCCAGGCTCGCCAACTCAGCATTATTCAATTGGCTCACGGCGTTCGTCACTTGCTGTGGATCGATCTTGGCAGACTGCATCGCACGTTTGGCCTCTTGCGAAGACAGAAAATCGCGCACCTCTTTCTGGTTCTGTTGGCGAGCGGCTGACGACGCAGCGACATCATTCTGAATCTCTCCAGGGGAAACAACGTGGCTTTGCGCCATGATGGCCTGCGGTGCCGCTGCCGCAACGCTTAGCAAGAGTATGCTTGTGCAACTCAGTTTTCCGGCTTGCAACTTCTTCATCTTTACCTCCAAAATAGGGGATTGGATCGCCCGCAAAATGCGGAGCGTTTTCGAATAGCTTACCAGCATTTGCTAGCAGTTGATGCGCATCTTGCTCGCGCTGTTGTATCCCGTCGATCTCTAGCCCAAGTTCGTCACGAACTGATAGGTTCGTGCTATTTTGCCGTGTCTGAGGGAGGCAAGCTCTTTTGGCTCAACGGTGGGATTTGAAAATGCGATGTAGTGCAGAC
>JAJZCA010000213.1 GCA_021798735.1 Acidobacteriota bacterium
GGCGGCCCGTCAACACTGTTGCCGACAGTCTGTTGAAATCCCCACCCATCGATCAAGGACTGAGAAGAACATGCAAAAAACCTTCCCTGTGTGTATGTTGCTGCTGTTTTCCGGTTTTCTTTTGCCTGGTACCGTTCGAGCCGCGGCGCAAATGGCCAACAATCAAGGCCCGCAACCCATTACACCCGCAATGGAACAGAAGGTGGATGCGATGGTGCAGAAGATGACGCTGGAGCAGAAGATTGCGCTGATCGGCGGCGAGAACAGCATGTATATCCGCAGCGAGCCAAGCATTGGATTTCCGCATCTGAAGATGTCGGATGGCCCGATGGGAGTGCGCACCTGGGGACCTTCGACGGCGTATGCGGCCGGCATTGGGCTGGCGGCGAGTTGGGACCGTGCGCTGGCCGAAAAAGTGGGTGTCGGATTGGGCGAGGATGCGCGGGCGCGGGGCGTGAATTTTCTGCTTGGACCGGGGGTGAATATCTATCGCGAGCCGATGAACGGGCGCAACTTCGAGTATTTTGGCGAAGACCCGTTTCTTGCCGGGCAGATCGCAGCCAACTACATCGATGGCGTGCAGAGCCAGGGTGTTAGCGCGACGGTAAAACATTTCGACGCCAACAATTCCGAGTATGACCGGCAACGCTCCAACTCCATGATCGACGAGCGTACTCTGCGGGAGATTTACCTGCCCGCCTTTGAAGCCGCGGTCAAACAGGGCCACGTGGGCGCGGTGATGGATTCCTACAACCTGATCAACGGCGAGCATGCCACGCAAAACGCCTACTTGAATATCCAGGTGCTGCGAAAAGACTGGGGATTTCGCGGCATCGTGATGTCGGACTGGGGCGCTGCCCATGACGGGATTGCCGACGCAAACGGCGGCCTTGATCTGGAGATGCCTTCCGGAAAATACATGAACGCCGAGAACCTGTTGCCAGCCATTAAAAATGGTCAGGTGACGGTCGCCACCATCGATCAGAAAGTTCGGCGGATTCTTCGGACAGCGATGCAGTTTGGGTTCCTGAATCGTGACCAGCTTGACCCCAGCATTTCTCTCTATAACCGGCACGGCGATGCCATCGCACTGCAATCAGCGGAAGAAGGCGCGGTTCTGTTGAAGAATGAAAATCGCCTGCTGCCGCTCGATCGTCACACCATTCATACCCTAGCGGTCCTGGGCCCAGACGCCTATCCGGCTGTGCCCGGCGCCGGCGGCAGTTCGGAAGTTACGGCATTTGCTCCGGTGAGTTTTATGACCGGGTTGAGCAACGGCTTGCATCCGGGAATCAACGTGGTCTGGAATTCGGGAGTCGTGACTCCGGACGAGGTATTCAAGAATACGAAGTGGTGTACCGATGCGGCCTGCCAGCACACAGGCCTGAAACGCGACGAATACGTTTTGTCGGCCAACGAAAGACTGTTTTCTACCGTCGATGAAATCGTGAATCATGTGGCCAGTTCATGGCTGAGCCAGCAGACAACCACACCTCGGCGCGTGGAATGGCACGGCTATTTTATTCCGCAAACTTCAGGCGTCTACACCGTTGTGGCCAGCGATCAGTGGCGCGACCATGACGAGGTTTCGATCAACGGCAAGAACCTATTTTCAGACGTTCAGGGCGAAGGCGGCTCCCTTCAGTCCGCGAATGTGACGATGGAAGCCGGCAAGGCCGTGCAGGTGCAGTTCAATTATTTTCCGGGACGGCCACGCAACACGCCATCGCTGGGGATCATTGCGGAAGACAAGCTGGTCGAGCCGGCGGCGATCCAACTGGCCAAGATGGCGGACGCCGTGGTGCTTTCAGTGGGCTTTAGTCCCGCGACAGAGTCGGAGGGACGCGACCGCACCTATCAGCTTCCGTTCGGGCAGGAGGAGCTGATCCGCGAAGTGACGGCAGCCAATCCTAAAACGGTTGTAGTGCTGACGGCGGGCGGCAGCGTGGCCACGCAGGATTGGATCGATCGCACACCGGCGCTGCTGCAGACCTGGTACGGCGGCCAACAGGCTGGCACCGCGCTCGCGAAAATCCTGTTTGGGGACGTCAATCCATCCGGCAAGCTGCCCATCAGTTGGGAGGCGAAGATTGAAGACAATCCCACATACAAGACGTATTACGAACTGCCGGGCACGCGCAATGTGAAGTACAGCGAGGGGGTTTTCGTCGGGTATCGCTACTACGAGACCAGCGCGGTGAAGCCGCTGTTTCCTTTTGGCTTCGGCCTCTCGTACACCGAATTTGCTTTCAGCAATCTGTCGGTGTCGCCGCAGACGACCTCATCGACGGGACCAATTGAGGTTGGGTTCGACGTAAGAAATATCGGCCTGGTTGCCGGCGCGGAGGTCGCGCAAATTTACGTCGGCGATCCTTCGGCGACCGTGAAACGTCCGAAGATGGAGCTGAAGGGATTTTCCAGGATGATGCTGCGGCCGGGAGAAGTTCGCCATGTGACGGCCTCGCTCGACAAACGCTCGCTCGCCTACTGGAACACGCAGACGCACGCGTGGAAAGTGGACCCTGGAAAATTTATTGTGTACGTCGGGGATTCATCGGAGAATGTTCCGCTGCAGCAGGACTTCACCGTGCAGTAGCGAACCAGTCTACGCTTCGGGTAATGTGGGCGCCGTCGTCGTAGCGGAGTGAAGGGAACGATTATTTTGGTAATTGCACCCTCAGGTCAAGCTAAAGCTTTGGCCTAAGAGGTAGTACGCCTTCGTTTCTGCATACTTGCTCATAGCTGTCCCAATCTTTTATATCGCAAGTTTTGCGCGTGGGCAGCGGCGATTCGTCGCAAACCCGGAATGTCCCGTTCATTCCTACCATGCCTATAAAATAGCGCTTCCTTTTCCTATGCTTGCGCAGGGCATTCTCGATCAACGGTTTGGCCTTGATAAAGGCGCGTCCACGTACTTCGCCCTTGTAATTGTTTTGAGTGAATGCAATCACTGTAGTCTTACCGAGAGCCACAGCTGCCATATGAGGGAAAGACTTTCTGAACGCCGCATCGCTGGTAATGACCACTAAGTTCTTCTTTCCGCACTCATAGAAAATCAAAGGGTCGCGTTCGCACTGCTTATAAAGGTCATCGTGGACAGTAATCTCCAAGCCCGCTTGCCGCAATTGCTCAGGCAAATAAACGGAGCCGAGATTCCTGTCGACAAAATAGCGAAACTTAGGCAGCTTTCGCTTTCGGGAAGTACTTGATCGCTTCTTCGACGGCACGTCGACTGATGCGGTAATCCTTCGCGAGATAAGTGATGGACTCGCCGCTACCCTTCCTCTTGGCGATGACTTCTGCTGCTATTCCTGTTCCCTTTACGACTGGCCTACCCGATGCAAAATCTGGATCAATGACGATGTACCCTCGACCGCGCTCGTGGTGAGTACGTAGTGGGCTGAATCGAACGGGCATCATATTTGCATCTAGTTCGATGCGAGCTAGGAATCTGTCCATAATCGACCGGAATCCCATTTGGCCGCCGCGGGTGAGGTTTAGACGCTTGCCTACTTCCTTCACTACGACATCTCTGCCAAACATATAGAAGTCTCTACCTAGAAGTGGATACGGGGAGCCTGGACATAGGTTTTGCAAGTCCGAGACAATGCCCCTAATGTCAGACGGTTGAACCCCCTTTGCTTTCATTGACATGAGTACATGCGCGGACGCGATGTCGTAGAAGCAGAGCAGATCGTTAGACGCTGGCTTCAGAAGCGGCTTGAATCGTTTGACGTTTGGAGATTGTCCGTATGGCATCCCGGAAAACCACGCACGAACGGTCGATTCAGGAAGGCCTAGATAGGATCCTGCCTCGCCAAATGTATAGCGAGGCATAGCGCGGGAATCGAGGTTGCGGAGGTATGTTTCAGCGGTCAAGATCGACGATGGCATGGCGACCCTCCATGGTGCGTTTCCTGTACGTCGATGTATGTCATCAACTACCAGTCTAAGTGAGAAAACCCCGCAGCTACCACCATTTGAGAGTTTACAACGCTGAAGCTTTCATTCGCTGCTGAGTGGGGCAATCACCACGCAGCTCCGTTTCGTAATCGATGCGAGAACTACAGCCCGAGTTTCTTGACTTCTTCCTGGTAATATTTGCGATACAGGATTTCCCACTCCTGGCTGCCTTCAGGAATGTTTTTCTTGTGGGAGGAGACCTTCAGGCGCGCCGCCTGGTCGATCTTCAACTCTTCGGCAAACAATTTTGCCAGCATTTTGCGCGATTCCTGACGGATGGTGTTGCGGTCTTCGTGGAATTCGCACTCATCGGTCTCCGCCAAAGTATCGGCAATCACGTGCGCCAGTTTGTTCAACTTGTCGTCGGAAATCCTCATAGCACCGCCTTGTATTTGCGGGCGAGTTCCTGCTTGATCTTCTTGAACATTTCCTGGTAGCTGGCGCCGGTGCGGCGCATCTCTTCCTGGTAGGCTTCCAGAATCAGCCGGACCTCGTCATTGATGCGGTCTTCCAGCATCAATTCATCGATCAGGGCAGCCTGTACGCGGGAATTCAAGACCTCGACTTTGTCGGTCTGGATCATCTTGACATCGATCAGATGCTTGATCGTGCGCCGGCCTAAATATCCAACATAATCTTTTGAGAAATTCATTGTTCCCCTCGGAATATAGCACAGCGAGCGGCTTGAGACCGCAGCCGCAACAGTTTTCAAGTCTTGGAGGGCCGATGTTCGCAGGCTTCCGTATGAATACAAGCATCGGCCAGCAACAGCCTTTCTACCGGACGGCCAGCCACCAGATGCGACGCAACAACTTCAGCCACATCCGTTTCAGTTACGTGCCCGTACCAGACCGCTTCCGGATAGACGACAACGGTCGGCCCATGTTCGCACTGATCCAGGCAGCCGGCCTTGTTGACACGGACCGTGCCCTTCAAGCCGGCAGCGTCCACGGCCTGCTTCAATTGGGCGTGCAATTGCGATTTGCCGTCAGCGTTGCAACTGGGACGCGCACTGCCGGGCTCGCGCTGGTTGATGCAGACAAACACGTGCCGCCGATACTTTGCCAAGAAAACCGCTCCCGAAAAAAATCCTGTTGTTACCTTTCATCATAAAGCGTCCGCTGCACTAGGATGAAAAGGATGGATGCCGACAACCTGACTTCGCTGAAAGATGACATGATCGCGTTTATTGAAGGTCATGGCATGCGCCATTTTCCCGCATTGATTCCGGAGGACACTCCGCGTGTGTGGTGGCACGACCAGGAAACAGCCGACGACGCTACCCAGAGCATCAAGGAGAGCTGGAAGGACTTCGTGGAAATGGCGAAGGCAGCGGGTGCGCCGCTGGTCTGCATTGGAGAGGATTCCGTCGACCGGACCACGCTGGAGCTGCTGACCAGCGAACTGCAGGACATTTCAAGCACCGAGGCGTCCGGTCCGGAGATGGACAAACTGAATCGGCTGTTCCTTGAGATCGGCAAGGTCGGCCACATTGAGCTGGCGTTTGCTCACCAGGGGATTCTGTTTGTGCATGAGACCCAGACGGAATGGTATCGGGAGTACCGGGCGATGGTGAACACGGTCGATAGCCTGCAGGAACTGATTGAAAATGCACTCGGCGAAGACGATGAGGAAGACGGGTGAGCGATGAGCTCGCAACTTTGGCCGTCGGGGCTTCGGTTACGGAACCTGGCCACGGCGAACCGACTGCGGAGCTTGTTCCGGCGGAGGAAGAACCCGCGCCATGGAAATTGCCGCAAAAAATACTTCTTGAGCGTCCGTGCAACACGGATGTTCGGGATGCCTATCTGCAAACTGGGACCGCCCCAGCCATCGCAAATTTTCTGGGACGGCGTCTGGATCGCTTTATCGACTGGGAATCGCTGACCGCTGCGAAACTTTCGAACATCGTCGATCCCGCTGCCATTCCTTCGATGGACCGTGCAGTCGACCGCATCGTTCGCGCCATCGTGCAGGGTGAGCGCATTGCCCTGGCCTGCGATCACGACATGGACGGCACCGCATCGGCATCTGTCTTGTGGACGGCCATGGTCGATGCCTTCGGAGTTGCGCCCGAGCGCATCTGCGTCGTCACCAGCCATCGTCTAACGGAAGGCTACGGGATTGGCGAAGGCGTGGTTTCGCGGATTGAAGCCTTCGGCGCACAACTGGTCATCTCCGCGGACAAAGGCAGCAGCGACGAGCCACGCATTGCCGCGCTGGCCGGCAAGGGAATTGATGTCGTGGTGACCGATCACCACGTTATCCCGCCGGAAGGGCCGCCGCGGTCTGCCTATGCTGTGGTGAACCCGTCGCGGCTGGATTCCGAGTACGACAAACATGTGTGCGGGGCGGGTGTTGCATTTCTGGCGATGGCGAAGGTGCGAAGCGCGCTGCTGGAACGTGGCGTGTTTGCGGAGTTGCCTTCGCTGGCGAGCTTGCTGGATTTTGTCGCAGTCGCGACCATCGCGGACTGCGTTTCTTTGTCCCCCGGCGCGAGCCTGATCAATCGCGCGTTCCTTCGTCGAGGGCTGGAACTGGTTCGCTCGGGCTGCCGTCCCTGCTGGAAGATTTTCTCAGCGGAGGTCGATGGAGA
>JAJZCA010000214.1 GCA_021798735.1 Acidobacteriota bacterium
CCAGCATGACTATCCTTCAGGCTCATCTTGTATTGGAATCAATACCGGCCTTCAGGCTCATCTTGTATTGGAAGAGAGTACCAGTGGTTTAAAGTACTGATTTATGTACAATGCCTAGGGCAGGGCAAATTCTGTGTTTCGAATCCGAGCTGTATTTATCGCTACCATCGTCGCCATTCCAATTTCATTGGCCGCTCAGGACACCTCCATGCGACCGCCAATCACGGGCATCGCCAAGGTTTCCGTCTATGCATCCGATCTGAACAAGTCGAAGCAGTTCTACCAAAATTTCCTTGGCTTTCCGCAGATTGCCTCCGCTCCTGGCTCCGCCCCTCTGGAATTTCGCGTGAGTTCGAAGCAATCCATTGAGGTTGAACCCGCGCCCAAAGGTACAACAGACTTTCTGGCCTACATCGCCTTTGCCACTTCCAACATCGAATCCATGCAGCGCTATTTAATTAGCCAGAAAGTTCCGGTCGAAGGCCAAATTCAATCGCTGCCCGACGGCACGCAACTCCTCTGGGTCAAAGATCCGGAAGGGCATCGTATCCAGTTTGTGCAGCTTCCCACCCATGGCCACCTGCTCCCCGTCAGCTCGGCAGCTTCGAAGAACGCGCCTCAGCCCATTTCGCAGATCATTCTTCACGCTGGATTCGTCGTGCAGGATCGTGCTGCGGAAGACCGATTCTTTCGCGACATCCTGGGCTTTGTCGAAGGCTGGCAAGGCGGCCGCGGCAATAGGCTCGAGTGGATTGACATGCGTGTGCCCGACGGCACGGAATGGCTGGAGTATATGATGCATGATCCAGCCGCCAAAACCGCGCCGGACAGCGGCGTCGTCAACCACTTCGCGCTGGGGGTTCCCGATATCCACCTGGCTGCGCAGATGCTGCAGCGCCGGCACTGGGACTCTTCCACTCCATACGAGGATCCGGAGATCGGTCTCGACGGAAAATGGCAGCTGAATTTGTACGACCCTAACGGCACCCGTGCAGAATTGATGGAGTTTGGCCCGGTGCGAACGCCCTGCTGCTCCCCATATACCCTCCCGGTGCCGAAGTAGTTTTCCTCAAGTAAACTGGTGTTCTATGTCGAGTCCGTCCGTTCCCGCGACCGCCTCATCGCTGCAAAAAACCGCCCTCAACCTCACCCATCGCCAATGCGGTGCAAAGATGGTCGACTTTGGCGGCTGGGACATGCCCGTCGAATACGCCGGCCTGATCGCCGAGCACATGGCCGTGCGCACCCGCGTGGGACTGTTTGACGTCAGCCACATGGGCGAGATCCAATTGCGTGGACCCGAAGCTCTCGATGCTGTCCAGTTCGTCTCCATGAACGACGCATCGAAGCTTGCTGAAGGTCAGGCCCACTACTCCGCCCTGCTCACCCCGCAAGGTACCTTCGTCGACGACATCCTGGTCTACAAACTCAGCCCCAACGATTATCTGCTCGTCGTCAACGCCGGCACGCGCCCCAAGGATTATGCCTCGATCAAGCAGCATGCGCAGCGCTTCCACTGCCACGTCAGCGACTACAGCGACCATTATTCGCAGCTCGCCATTCAAGGCCCGCAGGCGCTGGCTACGCTGCAAAAACTCACCCGCGTCAACCTCGATGCCATCAGGAATTACTGGTTTGTCTGGGGCCAGGTCTGCGGCGTCCATAATGTCCTCATCTCCCGCACCGGCTACACCGGTGAGGATGGTTTTGAAATTTACATTCCCTCTGACGAGGCCACCACCACACGCGTGTGGCAGGAAATCCTCGACGCCGGTCGCGAGTTCGACATTGTCCCCTGCGGCCTCGGCGCCCGCAACACACTGCGCCTGGAAGCTTCCATGCCTCTCTACGGCCATGAGATTACCGAAGAAACCAACGTCTTCGAAACCGGCTTGGATCGCTTCTGCAAACTCGATAAGCCGGAGTTCCTCGGTCAGGAGGCATTGAAAAAGCTGCAAGAAGCCGGGGGCCCGCGGCGCAAGCTGGTCGGCATGGAGATGATCGAGCGCGGCATCGGCCGCGACGGCTATCCCATCTGCACCCTTGCCGGCGAACAGATTGGCGTTGTCACCAGCGGCTCTCCCGCTCCGTTTCTGAAGAAGAATATCGCCCTCGGCTATGTTCCGCCCGCCCACAGCGCTCTCGACACGGAACTGGCAATCAAAATTCGTGGCCAGGATGTGCGCGCCCGCATTGTTGCGCAGCCGTTTTACCGCCGTCCCAAAAAACGCGCCTAAACTCTGTCCCCGGTACAAAAACTCTCTGGGGAACCACGGTTTCCACATCGCCATTCTTCGACAACATACAATGGAAGGGGACATATCCTATGACATATCCAAATTCTTACCGCTACACGCGCGAGCATGAATGGCTCCAGGTGGAGGAAACGATCGGCACTGTCGGCATCACGGACTACGCGCAGAATTCTCTCGGCGATATCGTCTTTGTCGACGCTCCCAAAGTCGGCGACACGGTTGAGGCTGGCAAAGTCTTCGGCAGCGTGGAATCGGTGAAGGCTGTTTCCGATCTATACTCGCCAATCAGCGGCACGGTCACGGCTGTCAATCAAGACCTGGTCACCGCGCCCGAGAAAATCAACACCGAACCGCACCAGGCTTGGATCATCAAGGTGCAGATGTCCACACCCTCTCAAGTCGACACGCTGTTAAGCTCCGCCGACTATGAAAAGTTTATTTCCGAAGAAACCAATGCCTAAAGCATTTCAAAGGTCAGCGTAGTGTCATGGGTGCCCCATCCTAGCGAAACCGAGGTCCTCGACGAGCGTAACTCGATGGGGTGGGAAGCTAGGGTGGGATGGTATGAAGCCCGCATTACACCAACTGTGAAAATGCTTTAGTGGAGACGAGCTGAACCATGCGCTATCTACCCAAATCCCCGAGCGACCGCGACGCCATGTTGAAAGAAATCGGCGCGTCATCGATCGGCGATTTGTTTCTCTCCATCCCGTCCGAGTATCGCCTGACCGGCGACCTAAACATTCCGCCGCAGATGGGTGAGCAGGAAATCGTCAATCTCTTCCGCGTTGCCGCCGACCGCAATGCCAACGGCTATGCCAGCTTTCTAGGCGCGGGCGCGTATCGTCATTATCGCCCCGTGGTCATCGATGCGCTGGTGCAGCGCGGCGAGTTCCTTACCTCCTACACGCCGTATCAGGCGGAAATTTCGCAAGGTACGTTGCAGGCGATCTTCGAATTCCAGACCATGATCTGCGAGTTGACCGGCATGGAAATCGCCAATGCCTCCATGTACGACGGCTCCACCGGCGCAGCAGAGTCCGTCACGATGGCCGCCCGCGTCACCCGCCGCAGCCACATCGTCGTCGCCAACACCGTACATCCCGAATATCGCGAAGTCCTCAAGACCTACGCCCAGCACCAGGGACTTACCAAGCATCGCGTCGGCTACGGTGTGGACGGCCGCGTCGATATGCAGGCCCTTGAAGCCGCCATTACCGACCAGACCGCTTGCGTGTTGATCCAGTCGCCCAACTTCTTCGGCGTCATTGAAGATGTCGCCGCCATCGCCGAGCTCGCCCATTCTAAAGGCGCGCTGCTCATCGTCTCCATTGCGGAGGCCCTTTCCCTCGGCGTCGTGCGGCCTCCGTCGGAAGCCGACATCGTGTCGCTCGAAGCGCAGTCCTTCGGAGTTGCCATCAGCTACGGCGGACCCTATTGCGGCGTGCTGGCCTGCAAAGAAAAATTCATTCGCCAGATGCCTGGCCGTCTCACCGGCGCTACCGTCGACCAACAAGGTCGTCGCGGATTTGTTTTGACTCTTTCCACGCGCGAGCAACATATTCGCCGCGAAAAAGCGACTTCCAACATCTGTACCAATCAGGCGCTGGTCGCGCTAATGACTTGCATTTACCTCACCATCTACGGCAAGGCCGGCATGCGCGAACTCGCCGAGCAAAATCTCGCGAAAGCGCATTACGCTGCGCAAACTCTGGCTGGAACGCCGGGCAGCAAGTTGCTCTTCGCCGGCTCTCCGCGCTTTAACGAGTTTGTTTTGGACACCGCCGAGCCGCCCGACGTCGTCAATGCTCGCCTGCTGCAACAGAAAATGATTGGAGGCTTGCCCCTTTCCCATTGGTATCCGGAACTGAAGCATGCCTCGCTCTGGTGCGCCACCGAACAAAATTCACGCGCGCAAATCGATGCCGCGGCAGCAGTCATCGCAGGCAAGCACGCGCCCGCGCTGGCGTACGTATAAGGATCAATGCAATGGCGACAGAAACAACCACACCCTCGAATACGACCGCCTTGGATACAAATAGCGCGCCCTTTGTCGGCACACGCTCGAAGGTCTCCAGTCACATCAGTCAGAATGAAGGCTTGATCTTCGAGAAGTCCTCGCCCGGCAAGAAAGCCTATCGCCTTGCGCCGCTCGATGTTCCCGCCATCGATCCGCAGGCGCTGCTCGGCAAACATGCACGCGAAGATCTTGGTGTGCTGCCCGAAGTCAGCGAGATTGAAATCATCCGCCACTTCACCCGCCTCTCTACCTGGAACTACGCCATCGACCTGGGCATGTATCCGCTGGGCAGCTGCACCATGAAATACAATCCCCGCGTCAACGAGATGGTCGCGCGTCTGGAAGGTATCGCCGACGCTCATCCCTACCAACCCGAATCGCTCTCCCAGGGCGCAATGCGCGTCATGTGGATGCTGCAGGATTGCCTGAAAGAAATTACCGGCATGGATGCGATCACGCTGCAACCGGCCGCCGGCGCGCATGGCGAGTTCACAGGAATTCTTCTCGTCCGCGCTTACCACGAGTCGAAAGGCAATCCGCGCAAAACGATTTTGATTCCCGACTCCGCCCACGGTACCAATCCTGCCACCGCGGCCATCTGCGGCTACCAGGTGCAGAATCTCAAGTCCAACAGCCATGGCATGGTCGACCTTGCCGAGCTTGAGCATCTGGTCGATGAAGAAACGGCGGCGCTGATGCTGACCAACCCCTCCACCATCGGTGTGTTTGAAAGTGAGATTCACAAGATTGCCGACATTCTGCACGCCAAAGGCGCGCTGCTCTACATGGACGGCGCCAACATGAATGCGCTGGTCGGCAAGACCCGCCCCGGCGATTTCGGCGTAGACGTCATGCACCTGAACCTGCACAAGACCTTCTCCACTCCGCACGGCGGCGGTGGTCCCGGCTCCGGTCCAGTGGCCTGCAAAAAAATCCTCGAGCCGTTTCTACCCACGCCGGTTCTCGTCGAAAAGGCGGACAACACCCTCACCTTCAATTACGATCGCCTCCAATCCGTGGGCCGCGTCCGCATGTTCTACGGCAACTATGGCATGTTCGTTCGCGCCCTCGCCTACATTCTCGCCAATGGCCCCGATGGCCTGCGTCAAACCACGGAAGACGCAGTCTTGAACGCAAACTATATTCGCGCCAAGTTGGAGGATGTCTACGATCTGCCCTACAAAACTCCCACCCTGCATGAGGTGGTCTTCAGCGATCGCCGCCAGGCGCGCAATGGCGTCAAAACCGGCGACATCGCCAAGCGCCTCATCGACTACGGCTTCCACCCCTACACCACATCGTTTCCGATGATTGTGGCCGGCGCGCTGATGATCGAGCCCACGGAAAGTGAGTCGAAGGAAGAACTGGATCAATTTATCGATGCCATGCGCCAGATTGCGCACGAAGCAGAAGAGAATCCAGAGATCATCCTGCACGCGCCGCATGCCACCCGCGTCTCTCGCATGGATGAAGTCGCCGCCGCCCGCAAGCCTGTCCTGCGCTGGAAACCCGACACCGCACCCGAATCAGCTGCGACCGAAATTGCCACATCCAGCAAAACTCCGCCGCTCGTTCCCGCCACCGCCGCGAAGGAGTATTAGATGGCCTCCGCCTTCGACGACCAGCGCGAGTCTATCGAGAAGCATGAATTCATGATGGGCATTCCCCGCGGCCGTCTTGCCGTCACGCTCGACATGATCACCGACGCGCTCATCCTGGTCGGCCAGCACGGCGTCTATTGCACCTCAGCCCGCAACCCCAACGTGCCAGCTCTCGATCTGCAAACCGTCCTGCAGCAGTTGACCGGTGCCAAAGAACTCATCCAGTCCGTCCTGCAGGAACTCACCCCTCGCCCCGACTCCAAGTAGCTCGTAATGCCTGGGTGCCCCAGATGCGCCGCGTGGTTTGCGGCTCATCTGGGAAACGGCTGTAGAGTGTTGCAAGGGAGTAGTGCTTCCCACATCCCGCAGAAATCCCGGACAGATATGAGGTACTCGGCAACCTGAGGAACAACGAGCGGGGCTTGTGTTTTGAATTGGAGTGACGCTGAACTCCGCGTAGCGCTGCTCTTCCACGATCAAAGGGGACAAAAATGTCAGACTCAGTATTGAGTGCCGTCATTGGAGCTAGCCCTAATACAGTTCACTTAAGCATCCTGATGGCAATTTGGACATCGATGCGATGCAGGGGCTTGCTGTGTTGGGGCCGAAGCGGGAAGTTGCTCATCTTTCGCTTGACGCCGCGGAGATTGCGGCGGTT
>JAJZCA010000215.1 GCA_021798735.1 Acidobacteriota bacterium
CCGGCTGCAAGAAGTAACCTGCCCAGAGGGCGATGGAAGCCAGATAGAGCGATTCGTGGATAAGGTTTGCGGTGACAGCCAATCCCGGTGCACGCCATGCAAAAGCCGCCGTTACCAAGTCATTTAATGCCATCAGGGCAAAGCCAAATGTGACCCCAAAAATACGGCTGCGGAAGGGCACTCCCAACGTATTGGAGGCAAAAGCCAGAAATGTGACCATACAGAGAGCAAGAACACTCTGAGACCGCATGAGCACCTGTGCAGCCGCCAATAGTAAGTTCATTCCTGTCGTGTGAGGGGTCATTCCAGAGGCGAATGCCAGAATCAAGGAAACGGTAATGGCCCAGAGGAAAATCGGTTGGCCTAATTTTTGCACGCCTGGGATGGAACGAACTGCGTGGCGGAACATCTCGTGCAGGACACGGAGCATAAGAATCGCGCCGACGCCGTAGGACACCCAATACACATAGAAGTAGACGTAGTATGCATGAACACCACTGATCAGACGCAAACCATTTAAGGCGGCATCCACTAGCTGAATGGACTGAGTGGCGATGCAGAAGAGTAGGAACTGCCAAAACGCCGGATATATCCGGCTCTTCTCGGCTCGATACACGCAATAGACCGCCGCGGAAAGAAACAGAACCTCAAGAAAGGTCGGGAGTACGATATGTTGCCAGACGGACATAGGTTGCTCCAGTGAGCCTGAAGAATACCGCAGGCAGAGCGAACCCGCAACTATAAAATTGCGTCCGTGCCAAAAAAGGATTACCTTGGTTTCGAATTATTTGTTAAAACCGCAGGTGCTGCCGGGAGCGCACGTAGGGATCGGGCACGCTGTATTGCTCGCAACCATGGTAGTACTCTGAGTTGGCGTTGTAGATTTGGAGGCCAGCATATGATCCGCTGCAAAGCCTGTGATTAGCATTCCAAGAACGAGAGCGCGAACGGCGATTTTCATGATGGCGTATCCTTACGAGTGCCTGATTTTTTTGTTATTTGTTGAATCCACAAGTACTTCCTGGCGCGCAGGTTGGCATTGGCGATGCGGTGTTGCTGGCTACCATGGTGGAATTCGGGGTCGTTGCGACAGACTTGGAGGCCAGCATGTTGTCGGCAGCGAAGCCAGTGATGAGCATTCCGAGAACGAGGGCGCGGACTGCAATTTTCATGGTAGGGTGTCCTTTAGTTACTATCTGTTTTAGATTTAGCGCTTGGAGCGCTTGACAAGTTCGAGTATACTGATTCAATCGGATAAGTCCATATTTCCCAATAATATAGCAGCATATTTACTAAGAATGTGACCGAGGTAACCATCGGAGTGCCTTTTTTGTCAAATTGCTGCATATTTTGTGCGCCAAAACGGCTTCACCGTCGGTACCTCCGTTGTGATAGCTTCCCTCTTTCAGAACCGGCAGGTTCATCCCCAAGCAACCCAGCTAAGCGCAGGGTAGAGGCTTCAGACGATCCATACGCCGATCTCCCGCAACCTTGTGTGTCCCAACCCTCACAACGAATCTCCCCCTTTCCACGAGCTATACCCCTGAAAGGCTCGAAAAAACAGACCTGGCGAGACCGCCGGCGCATGGTAAAATGGGGAGTAGCTTCTCTTTGGATAAGTCCTTTCTGAATCAAGCTTTTGCCCGACGTTTTGGGCCTAAACTGCTGACGATGGACATGTTCCGAATTGATGCTGCTTCCCCAACCTGTTTCCGGAGTCCCATGGCAGAGAAAGCGCTATTCCCAGAAATGACCTCTGACACCACCGCAGGCGTCCCGATCGAACTCACCCGGGAAGAAACCAATGCTGCGGCGCAATCTGCAACCCGACAGCGAGCCAGCGACAAATACACCAGCGACAATATCAAGGTACTGGAGGGCCTGGAGGCAGTTCGCCTGCGTCCCGCCATGTACATTGGCTCAACCGGCGAAATGGGTTTGCACCATCTTGTGTATGAAGTTGTCGATAATTCCGTCGACGAAGCCATGGACGGCCACGCCACGCGCATTGAAGTCACCATCCACATGGATAATTCCATCACCGTTGTCGACGACGGACGCGGGATTCCCGTGGACGAAATGACGTTGCCGAACGGGGAAAGAGTTTCCGCATGCCAGGTGGTGCTGACCAAGCTGCACGCCGGGGGCAAGTTTGACGCTTCCACCTATAAGGTTTCCGGCGGTCTGCACGGCGTTGGCGTTTCCTGCGTCAATGGATTGAGCGAGCAATTTGAAGTGGAGATCTGGCGCGGTGGCCATACGTATGAGCAGGAGTATGCTCGCGGCATTCCGCTTGACAAACTGCACCAGACTGGAACCAGCAAAAAACGCGGCACCAAAGTTCACTTCCTGCCGGACAAGACCATCTTTACGGTCACCGAGTACAACTACGACACGCTGGCACAACGACTGCGCGAGCTGGCCTTCCTGAACAAGGGTCTCGAAATCTCTCTGACCGATGAGCGCACGACGGACCCGAAAACCGGCGAAGCCAAGCATACTGAATTCAAATACTCGGGCGGTATCGCGGAGTTCATCAAGCATCTGAATCGCGGGAAGCAGACGCTCCACGACAAGCCCATCTATATGGAGGCGGAGCGCGACAATGTTGTGATGGAAATCGCGATGCAATATAACGATGGCTACTCAGAGACCGTCTTCACCTTCGCGAACAATATCAACACGGTCGATGGCGGAACACACCTTTCCGGCTTTCGCACCGCGTTGACGCGCACCATTAACGCCGCCGGCCAGCAGATGGGTCTCTTCAAAGACCTGAAGGAAAATCTCTCTGGCGACGACGTCCGCGAAGGCCTGGTGGCCGTGATCAGTGTCAAGCTGCCCCAGCCTCAGTTCGAAGGACAGACCAAAGGCAAGTTGAATTCCGACATTAGCGGCATCGTGCAGTCGTTTCTGAACGAGCGCCTGGGCATGTTCCTTGAGCAAAACCCGCCCATCACGCGCCGCATCATCAATAAAGCGATTGAAGCCAGCCGCGCTCGCGAAGCCGCTCGCAAAGCTCGCGATCTTACTCGGCGCAAGGGCGCACTCGATGGCGGTGGCTTGCCCGGCAAGTTGGCGGACTGCAGTGAGCGCCGCCCGGAGCGCTGCGAACTATACCTCGTCGAAGGCGAGTCGGCCGGAGGAACTGCGAAACAGGGGCGCGATCGTCGCTACCAGGCGATTCTCCCGCTTAAAGGCAAAATCCTCAACGTAGAAAAAGCCCGCTACGACAAGATGCTGGGCCACGAAGAAATTCGTGCCATGATTACAGCCCTTGGCTGCGGCATCGGCAAAGAAGATTTTGACGCAAGCAAATTGCGCTATGGCAAGCTGATCTTGATGACGGACGCTGACGTTGACGGCTCGCATATTCGCACGCTGCTGCTCACCTTCTTTTTCCGCCACATGACGGAGCTGATCAAGCGCGGGCACGTCTATATCGCGCAGCCCCCGCTCTATCGCATCAAAAAAGGAAAATTCGAGCAGTACATTAAGGACGACCGCGAATTTGTCAATGTCATGGTGAAACGCGCCTCCGATGGAATGCTGGTGCGTTACGGTTCCAGTGCGGCCACACTGGAAGGCGCTGCCCTGACACGCTTTATGGGTCACTTGAACGAGTATCTTGGCTTCTTCGACAAGGTCGACAAACGCCTGCGCAATGAAGCAGTCACCGGCCTGCTGGCGAAACTCGAATTGGTCAAGCGCACGGATTTCGAGAGCGCGGCAGGCGTACCTCCGCCAAAGCTGGTGAACCTGCACTCCAAGCTCGAAGCGATGGCGAAGAAGTATCAGTTCAAGTCGGTCGGCGAACCCCTCCAAGACGAGGAGCACCAGACTTTTTCCTTGTCCTTCCATGATGCGCAGGGCGCGGAACGCCGCATTGACTGGAATCTGGCGACATCGCCGGAATATCGACAGATGATGTCGAAATATATGTTGATCAAAGAGCCGCTGGAAGGTCCGTTCCTGATCGAATCGGCATCGAAGGCGGCAGCTGTCACGGATGATGCTGAGGGAGAGACCGCAGAAACTGCTGACGGCACCGGCGCCAAGCAGCCCACGACGAAGCGCGCCGCGAAGGTAGCCCAGGACCCCGTCGAGAAGCAATCTCCGCGAGAGCTGTTCGAGTACGTCATCGAGCAGGGGCGCAAGGACTATCAGGTCCAGCGCTACAAGGGCCTGGGCGAGATGAGCGATTCGCAGTTGTGGGAGACGACCATGGACCCCGAACGGCGCACCTTGTTGCAGGTGAAGCTCGAAGACCTGGCTGAATCCGAGCAGATCTTCTCCACGCTGATGGGAGAAGACGTCGAAGCCCGCCGCAAATTCATCGAAGACAATGCGCTGGACGTGAAGAACCTCGACATCTGATAGCAGCCGGAGGGTTAGCTAGCGAGCCATTCTTCTTGCTCTACGACTGTTTCTTCGGCACCCTTAGCAGTCCCGACCTGATCGACTTCCTGAGGGATGACTCGCTCACCAGTTCACGACTGATTGCCTCGCACCGTGCATCGAAGAAACTATCGTAGTCATCTGTCATCACGCCAAAATTGCCATTCAACTTGATGAGGTGCGTTAATCGCGCCATATTCTGGAGCCGCGAAGGAACTGGTATCGAACCATTCGCTTAACTTTCCTATTTGGTGACAGGGCCCTATCATGTCCGCTCGCGTGGCTTGGAATAGACGCTCTCGCATAGGCCATATTTCTACCGGCTGCCAAGGAATACCAAAACAAAACAGCTTGCCTGCTTGTGGTAGTGGTATCATGTATACACGCTCTGTATGGGTGCTTGGCTTGACGTAAAGAAAAGCTGTGAACTATCGAACCGGTTTTATGCCCCACGTCAACGAAACATCTGTCCCAAAGGAGGAGGCCTTGAATTCAGCAATTCATACGCGACCGCTGCTCAGCACATGGTTGTTGGGTGGAGTTTGCACGCTGTTGTTTGCCGTCGCCGCCCATGCTGTAGAGCCGCCGGTCGCAGATCGCACCGGCCAATCGAATGCGAAACTCACCGAATCCTTGGATGGAGGGCTTCACGGATATATTTCGATGCACGTAACTTCGCCTGCAGAGGGGTTCGGATTCGGGACCAGCTTCTACGAGGGCGTTTGGCCACTTCTTGCGAATCCGCTCAAGTCCTTTCAGCTCGGTATGCCTGGAACCTGGGTTATGCCGGACAATCGCGGCTATCAACAGCCGTTATGCCCGCACGGTACGTTGGCTCGCGACCAGTGGCCCAATCGCGGACCGTCTTATCGCGACGTCTTCCAAACTATCGAGGGTGGCGGAGGCTTTTGGGACAGCACAAAGTTCCCGTCGGCCATACCGAAATATCGGATGAATGGAACCCCTGACTGCTACAACGACGAGATCTCGTCGCCGGGATGGAGTTTTTACGGTGCCGCTCTCAGCCCGGAAAAGATGGGAATTGTCCAGATTAGCAATCGGCTGGTGGTTCCTCCCGATGGCCTGACGTTTAAGCGAGGTACGAACGGCGAGATGTTCGGCACGGCGTGGATGGCGCTGCCGCTAATAGATTCCCATGCCGCATACCATCGCCAGCCGACAGGCGACAAAAGCTGGACGTTCTTCGTGAACTCGCAAAGCTTTAAGGGGCCGGTTGCTTTTTGGATTCCTGACACCTGGAGTGCTATCTCCAAGGGATATGCTCCTGCTGCGGGGCGCACACTGGATATAAGGCCAGGTGTTATGGCCGGCGGCGCGATGGAGGTGAACACTGTCCCGTACTTCAGCAGCAAGGATCGCCACGGTACCCGGTATTCGCGCATCCCCAAACTTTTATTCCCTGTCGATGCGTCAAAGACAACCGTCCTCATGCTGGACGTGCGAGTGTACTCGGGCGATGCGCTCTTCAACCCCATGAAGGCGCTCTTCAATTCGAAGGAGCCATGGTCCGATTCGAGCGGCATTGTTACCGGCAGGTTCAATCCGCGGGACGCAGACGCACCTTCTTGCAAGAACGAGCCCCTTAAGTTCGATGAGCACGGGGTGCCGTTGACTGGTTTCGACGCGTTCGTCGAGACGACCATGGTGGGACAGAGCGGCTCATGTTCCTACGGCCTCAAGTGGAAGGAGTCGCAGGCGGATTTTCCGCAATATTTCAAACAGGACGGCGACAAAATGACGGCCGTGCCTGCTTCGCAGGTTCCGCCGGAAACCGGGCTTGCCGCCCAGGTCTTCGCGCCGGGGGTTGCCGGAACGCCTTACACTTCGCACGTGGGTGCAGGCACCGTATGGAGTGACCCGGGACCCAACAGCGGGCCTTTCACCATCGCGCTGACCGACGGCAGCCGGGTCACCTATTTCTGGTACCGATTCATTGATCAGCCGGCGTTGCAGCACCTGAATCTGAGCGCTGTCGAGAAGGCGCAGCTGCAGAAGAAGGTCGAGTGGATCCAGGCCAACTGGCCGATCACAAGGAACTACATGGCCCCTCCTAGCAGCGGAGCACTGGCGACGCTAGATCCCGCACTCATTGTCACGCCGCCCCGAGGCAT
>JAJZCA010000216.1 GCA_021798735.1 Acidobacteriota bacterium
CACGAACTACTCGACCAACATGGCGCCGGACATCATCGCGAAGGTCGCCGTCGAACCTGGTTTCGGCCACTATGAGGTTGCCGGAATCGCAACCTTTCTGCGCGATCGGGTTTTCCCGAATGCGACCAGCAAGCCCGCCAGCGCTACAGGAGCCTACAACGATTCCAAAGTGGCTGGGGCAGTGGAAGGCGCAGCCTGGCTGCCGTTCAAGAAGGGGTTGTACAACATTGGCGTCCGCGGCATGTATGGGCAAAGTGTAGGGCGCTATGGCGCATCCACATTACCGGACACGACGGTACATCCCGACGGCACGCTGGCTCCTCTGCGCAACCTGGTAGGCATGGGATCGCTGGAATTCCATCCAGGAAAATGGGACCTTTACTATTACTACGGCGGGGACTATGCGCAGAAGAACTGGAGTTTGAACAGTGCGGGCAAGCCGGTTGGCTACGGATCTCCCTTGTTCAGCAACAGTGGATGCAACACGGAAACGCTGCCCAGTTCCTCGCCTTACGGTCCGGGAAGCCTGGCGAACTGCACCGGGGACACGCGGGTGCTGACGGCGCATGACGTCGGTTTCTGGTACAACTTCTATCGCGGCAGCAAGGGCAAGCTGGTGTACGGCATGCAGTACGACTACATGCAGCGCAAGACCTGGGCCGGGGTTGGCGGCCAGCCGGAAGCGAACGACAACATGTTCTGGACCTCGTTCCGTTACTACATACCTTAAACAAAGACGGCAGAACGCAAGAAGAGGCATGGAGAAATTCCACGCCTTTTCCTGCTTTTTGCGCTCGGATTCAATTGATCTTGGACAACTGTTCCGCGTAGAGAGGATTGTTGGGAAATTCTTTGGCAAGAGAGGACAGCAGTTGGCGGGCTTTGGTCTTGTCTTTATCCCGCATCGCAGCCACAGACAGCAGTAGCTTGGCCAGCGGACGCAGGTAATACCCCTGGGCCGCGGTCAACTCCAAGTCTTGCTCGCCCAGCACGCGGTTGGTTTCTCCGCCCGCCATTTGCAGCAGCCAGCGAACGGGCGCCGGCTTCAACCCGAGAATGTAGTTCTCCATGCCGACGGCGAGGTAGGCATCGTACGCGTGGGGATCCACGGCCAACAGACGGTGGGCAAAGGCGCTACCCTCCTTCGTAAACTGAAATCCCGCGATATCTCGACGCTCCAGCAAAGACACGTAGTCGGCGCGAAGACCGAACGTAAGCGTTTTTGCGAACAAAGCCGTGGCGTCGGTGGGATGGTTCGCCAGAATGCTGTCGGACAATCCATCCGCCCTGTCCAGATCGGCATCGAACGATTTCTTTACCGCCGGATCCGGGTGGGTTTTGTGGCTCATATAATTGGTGTCGTTGGTGAACAGTTGCATGTCCAGGACGCCAGTGCGGTGGAACTCCGAAAAAAGATAGGCTGCGGCGTCTGACACCGGTCCCATGGGATCTTCGGGGTGTTCCGCCATGTATTTTGCGAAAGTGGCATGCGCCTCCGGGAAGTGGAGGTTGTACATTTCGTGGAAGCCCCGATCCAGCATGGGGGGCGTTTCGACTGTTTGGCTCTGTGCCAATACAGGATGGGAAAAAGCGAAACTAAAGCTCAACACAATTGCAGGGATTAGAAACTTAACTTTCATCGCGAACATGCTAGTTCCCCAATAGATTCAGATTGAATAGCATCAATGGCCAACGGTTTCACCGCATTCAACATGTGGAGATATAGCGTCATTATTTCACTCTTCCCTGAGGATTTTACAGCGCGGATGCAGCGACCGAACTGCGGCCGGACCGATCTCCGCGACGATGGGTGTCAAGAAAGGCACCGAACCTGTAGTAACCTGATGGCGGCGGGTTGCGTCTAATATAGAGCACTCAAAAAGTTCACTCTTACATACTTGGATGGTCAGTTTTGCATTTCCGGCAACCCTTATCTTTTTTCCCCATACTTTTAGTGTTTTGCGCGGTGGCTTTCTCGTCACCGTACCAGGCGGACGGACAGGGGCCTGAAGCGCGATCGCACCCCGATATCGTCGCCGCAGTGGAAACCGCTTCAACGCAGCTTCCTGCCGCGCCAACATCCCAACAAGCCCAGAAGTCCACCGTTCCACAGACGGGAGCCACCGGGTCGCCAGCCATCCCCGGAGACAAGGGCGACCGCGTTCACTACGACGTGAACGGAAACCCGATCCAGAACCCCAATGCGCCTCCGCCCGACTACGGGCAGCAGCCGCAACGCATCATGGGGTGGATTCCGAATTATCGCGCCGTCAGCGTGGGCGCCAAGCCACCGCCGCCGAGTTTTAAAGAGAAATTCATGATTGGAACGCAGAATACCTTCGATTATTCTGCATTCATTTTCAATGCGGTGGACACTGAAATCCCCTACGTCACGAAAAGTTATCCGGAATTCGGCAATGGCTGGGTTGGCTACGGAGTCTATTACTGGCATGGATTTGTGGACAAAGGCATTGGAAATTACATGACCGATACGATTGTCCCCACACTGACCCGCCAGGACTCACGCTACTATGCGCTGGGAACCGGGCACTGGTATGTGCGCGCTCTTTACGCCTACACGCGCGTTTTGATTACGCCGAACGATGCGGGGAGAAACACCTTCAACTATTCGGAGATTGTGGGTAAGGGCGCTGCCGCCGGGTTGGGCGATCTGTATTATCCGGCCCGGTATCGGGACTGGACGAAAACAGGACAACGCTGGCTGATACAGGTGGCGATCCGCGATGGCGGGTTTAATGTTTTTCGTGAGTTCTGGCCGGACGTCGCAAAGCACGTTTTGCATCTGAGCCCCAAAAACCAGTAGCGCAGGACAGGGGCTGTGTCGGTTTGCTCTGGCGCGACCGCGCTGGGTATCATCAGGCCATGTTGAAAATAGGGCTGCCCGCGAATATCTCTGAGGATTTCCTGCTCGATTTCCCGAAAGAAAACATTGAACTGGTACGGTTGCCGGACACCCTGGATCATCCCGTGGAGGTCGAATTCTGGATTCCACCGATGTTTGGATGGCTGGCAACACCGATGTTTCCGCACCTGCGGGGAGTGAAGGTGATCCAGTGCTTGCTGGCGGGGGTGGACTGGATTTTGCCGTGGCTGCCGCCAGGAATCCTGCTGTGCGATGGCCAGGGGCTGCACAATATTCCCGTAGCGGAATGGATTGTTGGGGCCATTCTGGCGAGTCAGTGGCGCTTCCCTCACTATCGCGATTGCCAGCACGAGCAGTACTGGGATGGGCAGGTACTGTTGAAGGGCGCGGGTGGGGCAGCGCCGGCCGCAGATGAGGCGAAGACGAGTGTGCATTCGTATCGCATCCTGGCGGATGAGCTGCATGGCAAGAAGGTGCTGATTGTCGGCTACGGTGGGATCGGCGCGGAAGTGGAACGTTTGTTGCGCGTGTTCGATGTCGAAGTGATTCGCGTGGCACGGACGGCGAAGCCGGGAGTTTCGGCGATTGACGATCTTGCTGGACTGCTGCCGGAGGCGGAGGTGGTGGTGGTGCTGGTGCCGTTGACGGATGCGACCCGTGGTCTGATGAATGCCGACATGCTGGCGCGGATGAAGCCGGGAGCGCTGCTGGTGAACGCGGCGCGGGGACCAGTCGTCGTGACGGATGCATTGGTGGAGCAACTACAAGCCAAACGCATCCATGCGGTGCTGGATGTGACCGATCCGGAGCCGCTGCCCAAGGGCCATCCTCTTTGGAGCGCGCCAAATTGTTTCATCACGCCGCACATCGCGGGCTCGGTTGCCGGATTTTCGATCCGTGGGTACAAGTTTGCGGCCGAGCAGGTCCGCCGCTACATGGCGGGAGAGCCGATGCTGAACCAGGTGAACGACACGGGCTATTGATCGGCGCGGGCAAGCACCTGGGAGAGATGAACCGCGCGGCGATCGGAGAGCTGCGCGATCTGTTCCCTGCAACTGAAGCCATTTGTAACAATCACTGTTTCCTTTTCGGCAGCTTCGACAGCGGGGAGCAGGACGCGATTGGCAAGCGCGGTGGAGATGGAGTATTTTTCCTTCTCAAAACCGAAGGGACCGGCCATGCCGCAGCAACCTGAATCGAGCAGCTCCACCTGTGCGCCGGATGCGCGAAGCAATTCGAGTTCCTCTGTCATTCTTGGCTTCTGATGGCAATGGCCGTGGACGAGGATGCGCTGATCGTGGCGATTGGGCGGAGTGTAATGCTCGGCCTTATGCATCAGAAATTCGCTGAGCAGATAGGTTTGGGCGGCCAGCTTTCTGGCGGGTTCGGCATAGCGAGGATCGTTGGCCAGCAGGTTGAGAGATTCCTCACGAAAGACGCTGGCGCAACTGGGCTCGAGGACGACGATGGGCGTGTTTGATTGCAATTGAGGTGCGAGCGCATCGAGCACACGCAGCAGATATCGTTTGGCGCGGTCGAGCATGCCGAAGTCGTACAGCGGACGGCCACAGCAGAGATGGCCGCGCGGTACCTGCACGGCAAAGCCAGCGTCGTCTAAGACTTGGGCTGTGGCGTGTGCCGCTTGCGGATAGAAATAGTTATTCCACGTATCGGGCCAGAGCAGGACTGAGGGGCGAGTGTCGGCTTTCTGCGCAGTGGAGCGGGAATGAAAACTGCGCTGAAATGTTCGCGATGCAAAGGCGGGAATCGTCCGCTGGGGCGCCATACCGATAGCGGCCTTCACGATATCCCGCACCAGGGGAAGTTGGCCGGGAAGATTGGCGAGGCGCGGCATCGCGGAGGCAAGGTGCGCCCAGCGATCCATCATTCCAAACGCATAGGCATGGATGGGACGGCGGCGGTGTTGGTAATAATGCGAGAGAAATTCCGCTTTGTAGGTGGCGACATCGACGTTGACCGGACACTCATGTTTACAGGCTTTGCAGGAGAGGCATAGTTCGAGCGCATCTTTGACGGCCTCGCTTTGCCAACCCTGGGGACGAAGCTCGCCTTGCAGCATTTCCCACAGAAGATGGGCGCGGCCGCGGGTGGAGTGCTGCTCTTCGCGCGTGGCCATGTAGCTGGGACACATGGTGCCTGCGTTCTCTTTGCGGCAAGCGCCGACGCCGACACAGCGCAGGGTGGCGTTGGAAAAAGAGCCGCCATCGTCAGGAAATTGAAAATGCGTTTTGACGGACTGGACTTCATATCCAGCGCCGAGACGGAAGTTTTCCTGCGGCTGGTACACAGCGATAGGATCGGCGAGCTTGCCGGGATTCATCTTGTTGGTTGGGTCCCAGACGGCCTTAAATTCGCGGAAAGCCTGCACCAGCTCCGGACCAAACATTTTGTGCAATAGCGCGGCGCGGGATTGGCCATCGCCGTGTTCGCCGGAGAGCGAACCGCCGTGGGCGATGACTATGTCTGCGGCCTCGTTGATGAACTGGAGATATTTGGCGATGCCGGCCTCAGTTTCGAGATCGAAGTTGAAGCGCATGTGAACGCAGCCCTGGCCGAAGTGACCGTAGATCGGCGAGCGATAGCCGTAGCGCTTGGCGGCAGAAAAAAGTTCGCGCAGATAGCTGCCCATTTTTTCCGGAGGAACGGCGGAGTCTTCCCAGCCCTCCCAGCCATGGGGTTCGCCGGGCACGAAGACGGTGGCGCCGAGGCCGGACTCACGCACCTTCCAGACACGCGCGGCTTCGGACTGAGAATATTGCCGCGTATGCGGAGCGGGAGAGATTGTTTTTGCGGCGTCGATCATGGCTGCAGCCTGCGCCTGAGCGTCCTCGAAGGTGTCTCCGCCAAACTCCACCAGCAAGTGGCCGTTGCCGTCGGGGAGCAGTTGCAGGTCGTTTTCGACGAGATGCTTGCGGCGCATAAATTCCACCAGCAGGCCGTCGAATCCCTCCAGACCAATGGGCTTGTGCTGGAGAACAAACGGCACGTAGTCCGCCGCGATGAACGCGTCCGCAAAACCAAGACCCACCAGGATGCGGCAGGGCGGGCTGGGCATGAGGCGCAGCGTCGCGTCCAACACGGTGACACATGTACCCTCACTGCCAACTAGTGCGCGGGCCACATGGAAGCCATTTTCCGGAAGCAGATCGTCGAGGTTGTAGCCGGAGACGCGGCGGGGAATCATCGGGTAACGCGCGCGAATCAGCATGGCATATCGATCGCGAATATTTCGCAGAGCAGCGTAGATTTCGCCTTGGCGACCGCCGGCGGCGATGATGGCTGCAAGTTCCTCTTCAGTGGTTGCGCCGACTTCAAGAATGGTGCCGTCGTAGAGCAGGACGCGCATGGAGTCGATGTTGTCGACGGTTTTGCCGCCCATGAGCGCATGCACGCCGCAGGAGTTGTTGCCGATCATACCGCCGAGGGTGCAGCGGCTGTGCGTGGCGGGGTCGGGGGCAAACGTCAGATGATGTTTTTCGGCGGCTTCGCGGACGCGATCGAGCACAATGCCGGGCTCGACGCGGGACTGCTTGCTGCGAGAGTCGAGTTGCATGATGCGATGGACATACTTGGAAAAATCGAGCACTACAGCGACGTTGCAGCACTGAC
>JAJZCA010000217.1 GCA_021798735.1 Acidobacteriota bacterium
GGAAAGGCAGACATTGCCAAACCGCTCCACGGTCTTGGCGCTGGCATTTTGGAGATTGCGTTGCCCTATCGTGGCAATGCCTTTCGTGTCGTCTACGCCGTGCAACTTGGGGATGATATCTGGGTGGTGCATGCCTTTCAGAAGAAATCGACCCAGGGCATCAAAACTCCGAAGCATGAAATAGATTTGGTGCAAGATCGATTGAAGAGATTGAAGGAGATGCTCCGATGAAAAGCGAACGGATAGATGTGGTGCGCGGTAGTGGAAATGTGTTCCGAGATTTTGGGCATACGAATCCTGACGTGGCACAGCTCAAGGCCATCCTTGCTGCAGAAATTATTAAGATGCTGGATCGTGAAGGTCTGAGTGTCCGCGGCGCTCATGCTCGCACGGGAATTGCAGCAGCAGACTTCTCGCGCATCCGCAATGCC
Source organism: Acidobacteriota bacterium (assembly GCA_021798735.1). Lineage (GTDB taxonomy): Bacteria > Acidobacteriota > Terriglobia > Terriglobales > Acidobacteriaceae > JAKAAZ01. The sequence continues at coordinate 432 of JAJZCA010000217.1, forward strand.
GATCTTGGACGGTTTACCCTGGATCGTCTGGTTTCGATCATCAACCGCCTCGGATCACGAGTTGAGGTCAAAGTGAAAGTGCGTAGCATGCAACCAATACAATCTGTCGTCGCATGAGCCAGAAATACGAATCTTTCCCTTACCTAGCAAGCCGGGCTACATATCCGCCAGCTTCTGGAAACCTGCTAACTCATCGTCTTCGATGTTGGCCCCAAGCTAGGTAGCGTTATGCTACCATAGAGGTCATGAGCCAACCTGTAAAACTTTCTGACGCACTTGTTCTGGATGCCCGGCTTGCCGGAGAAACTGTGGAACGTTCTATCGCCGGACAGGTGGAGTTCTGGGCGCGGCTGGGCCGTTCGGTTGAGTTGTTGCTCGAAGGGCAGCAAGTATTGAAGCTGTGCCGGAGCGCAGTGCTTCAACCTCTTTCTTCATGCCTTGCATCGGTGGACACTCCCACGGGCCAAAAACGCGTGACCGACTATCTGCAGAGTCAGCCGTTTCCTCACTACCAACCGCATCCCCAGAAACCCAGCTTGCTGGAGCGCATTGACGAAAATGGCACCCGCACCCTGGGACGTTTTGTGAATCGCAAGTTCAAGCCTGTCCGGGTCTCGGCAAAGACTGGGGTAAAAGCTAAAGTCAGAGTGGCCCGCTAAACATGCTCTTTTCCGCGCTCGATCAGCGTCCCATCATCGTGGCCCTCGCCGGGCCAAACGGAGCGGGCAAGACTACGTTCTACTATGCACACCTGCAACCGGCTGGACTGCGCCTGGTGAATACCGACCTATTGGCCCGTGAACTGAACATCAGTTCCTACGAAGCGGCCAAGGTGGCTGCTTCCATCCGCCACGATCTAGTGAGCCAGCGCGAGAGCTTTGTCTTTGAGACCGTCTTCTCTGATCCGGTTGGAGACAAGCTCGCATTTCTCAAAGAGACTGTCCGGGCTGGCTATACGGTTGTGCTCTGTTTCATCGGAATGTCGGGGCCAGTGGCATCCGAAGACCGCGTAGCGATGCGCGTCTCTCAGGGCGGCCATGATGTGCCTTCAGAAAAGCTCTATGCGCGCTATCCACGTATTTTGAGCAATCTTCAAAACGCGCTGCATGAATTGCCGCATGTGTTGGTCTTCGACAACGACGATCTCAGAACGCCCTTTCGCCTTGTTGCCACCTGCGAAAATGGAAAGATGATGAAGTCACATCCGCCTGTTACGGCATGGCTACGACCACTGTTGCCTTCCCGATAACTCGTTGCCGCCGTCACCAGAATCCCTCAAGCTACAGGAACGGCTTGTTTGCATTCATCGCTGAATGCTATGTCGCCATCGAGCATTGGCTCATAAGCAACAGGCGATGTCTCATTTTGCCAAGGCGTGCCAAACTGAGGAAATCGCCCACCTGAGTACGCTGGTTATCCATTGTCGGTTTATTTTCAACAGCATAAGGAGAACCTTTGAATTCTCGTGACAGTGTCGCGAAAATTCAGATTTTTCAGACACCGTCTGAAAAATCTGGCTGCGCGTTACGGATCAATGGGGTTCGACCTCACTCCATTGGAAGCCGGGAGTCCAGCGGCGCGCGGTTGAACCGGGTGCCGCTTCCGCGTCGATACACGGCAAGATGAAGGCGCGGAGCAGCGCGCCGACCTCTTCGAACGATGGCGCTTTGGTCTCTGGGTATAGCCGACTGACGAAGGCAGTCCATTGCTGCTACTTCTGCGGATCGTCGAGGAATTCTGCGGTCAAAGCGAATGGGATGCCCTGCGGGATTGCGACTTTGCGCCGCTCAAAGGATGCGAGGATGGCCGTTCGCAACGCGGTTCGGTCGAACGCCCAGGCGTTGGCCATGAACCAGATGTCGTAGAAGTCCTTCATGCGGCTGTTGCGAATATCCAGTACGACCAGCGCATTGAATTTTTCCGCGATGGCGGCTTCGCGCGGATAGGCGCAGATCAGCGGCGCGTCCATCGGGAGGAGCACTGGAAACGAAGCGAACTCCGGCTCTGGGTAGACGGCGTCGCCAAACCCAATATCGACCTGCATCGGAATCCGAGCTCCGGCCAGCGCGGCGTGGAACTTCACATGGATTCCGTCGTACTCGTCTTCTTCCTTGATCCTAGCGCCTTCGACCGATTCGCCGTCGAAGAGAATGCCGTCGTTCTCTTCAACCTTGCAGATTGCGCGAATTGTATCCTCGACATCATGAATGGCCGACGATCTCCATCCAAGCATGTCCAAATCCTTTGTGGGCCGGTGAGTTTCGCCCGTCCAGAGAGTAAACAACGTGCGCCCTTGATTGCGAACTTGTCTCGGTAGGGCGAGCGGCCCAGCCGATACAGAAATCGTTCGATCGCATATCTTCCAAGGACTCGCTGGTAGTCCTGGCCTCGGCTTTGAGCCAGAGAAAGCAGACGCGCACGGATGGAAGCCGCTGAATTCTTGGCTGGTTCGTGAGTCATAGTGCGTCCATGTAGGGACGGATGACGTTGCTCACCCGGCAGATTTTGGCATAACGATAGATTTCGTTGACGTTGGATTTCTTCTGGCGGAGACAATCTTTCAGAGCCTCGATGGCAATGTCCAGACCGATCTTGTTGCGGAACTTGAAGCAGTCCGCCACTGTTTTTGCGGCGGAATAGACGCGCACAGTAACGCCCTCAACCGGATGCTTTTCGATGCCTTCCGAAAGCGAAGGTTCCGTGAGACGAACCACCCGAAGTGAAGGCGACGGGATTGCAGGCTTTCTTGCTCCTTTGCCGAGAGCAATCCAGACAGAGGCCGGACTTTGCGTCGTGATTTCGTGGAAGGCCAGCGCCGAAATCAGGCACAGAACCGCTTCTGGCACACGCTTTGCCACCTCCGCATAGGAGTGGCGCTCCTTGACCGCCGCGTCCGGCAGAGTATAGATTCCGCGCCCAGTCCGACTGAGCTTGCCTTGGCGATAGAGGCGCAGGAGGTATTCACGCGGGATACCGATGGCCTCGATGTCGCGGGGCCTCACGATCCCGTGTTGGCGGACATACTGTATGGTTCTCTCAAATGGTTTTGCTGTGGTCATGGTATCAATCCGTCATTAGTTAATCGCCCATAATGACGGATTGCAACATATATCGTGACCCTTGCTGAATTCGCCAGATGATGTCTGACGAATTCAGATTTTGCAGACACCGTCTGCAAGATCTGGTTGGACAGGTTCACATCATCCCGATTCCCTGGCCGATGGACGAAGTTTGCGAGATTTCCAGCGCAGAGGTCTTCGAGACATCGGCGCTGAGTTGCGGGGCGAGTTGGGCAATATCGTTGGTGAAAAGCATGGCATCATAGCTGGCGCGGGAGATGGAAACGTATCCAAAGCGAGAGTTGAGCAGGTCGGGATGGACGCTTGTATCTGCATGGATGAGCACACGCTCGGCGGTCAGACCCTGGGAGCTGTGGCTGGTGACTGCGTAGCCATGATCGAAGTGGCGATGCTCAGTAGCGTCGAATTCGATCTGGCGATTGTTGTCGAGACGTGCAGCGATTCGACCACCGGGCTGGGTGGCTTCAATGACGGCAAGGTCACGATTGGCGACGCAAAGTGCCTTGTCTGGTGTGGTGAATTGAATGCGGTCGCCAATAGAGAATCCATGCGCGACTTCGCGGTAGACGCTAACCCCGGTGAGTCGGCGCGGATCGTAGGTAGCGAGTACGCCAGACGCTCTTTCGACGGTGAGCAAGTTTACTGATGAATTGATCGCGATGACCGTGCCGTAGGAGCCAGCTTCAATTTCGGCATTCTTGCTGCCGAGTGCATAGCGAACCATCTCGTTGACTTCATAGTGGCTAGCCCAGGCACGTTCCGCTCCGGTCATATCCTGACGCTGGATGAGAACGCGAATGGAATGATCTTCGGGCGCAACGATTCCGTTGGCCTTCAGTTCCTGTCGCACGGCGATATTTAGCTCCCTGCGAGATGCGTTGTCGGGTGACACTATCAGGGTCTTCTGTGGCGATTCGACGTAGCTTTTTGCAATGGCGCGGATACGTTCCTCAGCGTTCGGAATTTCTCTGATACGGCCCTGATGTTGCAGTGCGTCGAGCGCAGCGGAGACCTGGCCCGTCGCCAGCAGTTCGACCGTGGACTTCAGTGCCGGGTCTTTCTGGCGAATGATTTCGTCGAGCTTGGCGGTTCGCATCCCTGCCTCCTGCAATTGCTCGAAGGGACGGCCCGCTTCAACACCCTGATGCTGGCGGATGTCTCCAATCAAGAGCACACGGTCATTCGGGCCAATGCGCGCAAGAAACTCGCGCATCTGATTGGTGCTGGTGAGGCTCGATTCATCGACGAATTAGAAATGCTTCTGTTCCTGCGTCCCCGGTTTCGTTGACCGGGCAAGAAACCCTTGCAGCGTTCCGCCTTCGATGCCTGCTTCGTTCACTTGCCGTGCGGCGCGAGAGGTTGGGGCGAAGCCTGAGACTTCGTAACCCTGGGCCTTGGCTGCACCGCGAAGCACGGCAAGTGTTGTCGTCTTGCCTGCTCCGGCGACTCCCTGGATACCATGAATGCGGTCGGGAGAACTCAGAATATCCTCGACCACGCTCTTCTGAGCGCGGTTCAAATGTGGATGCTGGTCGACCACTCGGATGGCCTCCGAGCGGGTCATCACGGGCTGGAACTGGTTCTGCCCATCGCGCATTCGCCGGACAATTTCATGTTCCGCCTCGATAGTTTTGGCCGTGGTGAACTGGCTGCCCGGCACACTCTGGGACCGCTCCACGATCTGAAACTCCCCGGACGCAAGGCGGGCATTCAGATTCGCGCGCATCTGGGGATAGGTCACATCGCCCCTGCCGCGACGAAGCGCATCGCGAACCAAAGCGCGTTCGTCAATCATGGCTTCGCGTTCAAAATTCTTGTCGCGGGAGAAAGTCATGGCTTCCCGGACGTGCTGCTCTGGAGGAATGGACTGTGTCTGCTGCTGCGACCGTTCTCTGGCGGTGCGGACGACAGCAGACGATCGACTCTTTGCGTCCCCATTGTTGAATCGTTGACATCGGCTATTTCTCCTTCTGGCTGCGTTAGGCGAGAAGCTCCTGTGCCTTCGCGGCCTTGGTTATCTGAACTTGGCGAAAGAGGGCGGCGAGCTGCTCCTGGGAGATTTTGTCGCCACGCAATAATGGTTCGAGCGTGTTCATTAGAAGCAACTGGATGCCGACAAGTTCTGTGAAGATGTGCATCTCCATCTCTGCCGCACTTCCGTTTCCAAGGTCGCGCAACAGCGCATCGCGCACCCAATCGGCAAGTGTCGTTCCTTTCGACCAGGCGAAGTTCTCCAGTGCCGCATATTCGTTTTCAGTGAAGCGTGCCGACAGGATGCGGTTCCGAGCGGTCGGTCGTTTTGAGCCGTTGATTGTGGGCTTGAATGAAATCGTGCCGTCCATGATTCAACTCCCTATCTGCAATGTGTCAACAAACGTAAACGCCGTATACGGTGAATCATGCAACTCTTTCAAAACATGCAAGTAGACGTTCGTATACGCACGTCTACAAACGTCTACCCTTTCAGGGGTGGAGTGTCGAAATAAACCCGGTGCGCAGCACCGAACGGGATACGGGCACCTGAAACACTAGCTGCGAGGACGCAGATCATGGGCGGCCTCCGACACTTTCACGGGCTTTGCAGACTGCATTGCAGCCTCGGAAGCTATGCCATTCTGAGGCGAGCGACGGATGCGTAGACTGTAAGCGTCTGACCAACCCACCTATAAACGGCAGGTGATCTGTGATGGACTTTTTCCATGGCAGAAGAGCCTGTAGTTGGAGTTCGTCGTCGTGGCCGGGAAGAGATAGCGCGTCTGGCTGCTTTGTACCGCAAGAGCGGGATGGGGCGAAGCGAGTTTTGTCGCAGTCATGGAATGGCTTTGAGCACGCTTGTCCATCAAGCTGCGGATTTACTTTTTGCACAACACGGTAGTGTCAAATATTTTGTGCAAAAGTAGTGTCAAATCTTTTGTGTATGTATGGTCCGCCGCGTGAATGCAAGCGAAAAATGAAGGTGACAGGTTGGTCTGCGCAAATGTATACGGCCTTTGA
>JAJZCA010000218.1 GCA_021798735.1 Acidobacteriota bacterium
GCCGCCGGCATAGTGCCTCCAGGCGCGTTGGAGATGGATGCAAGATAGGGAAGCTCTTCCGCAGCTCGCTATACTAGAGGTTCAGGTTAGCGATTGCCTATGGCCACGCATTTGGATGAAATTCTAGCAGTCACACGGCGCGACCTTGTGCTCCGCAAAAAGCCCGCAAGCGTTGCTGCGCTGGAAAAACGCGCCGCCGCGCACACTCCGCGAGGATTTGCAGCGGCGTTGCGCCGTCATGCGACAGCCCAGCCTGCAATCATTGCGGAGCTGAAAAAGGCATCTCCGTCCCGAGGTCTGATCCGCGGGGATTTCCCGGTGGCATCTCTTGCCGCCAGCCTTGCGAATGCCGGCGCAGCCGCGCTTTCCGTCCTGACGGAAGAACATTTTTTCCAAGGCAGCCTTGCGAATCTGGAACAAGCCTCGCAGTCGGTCACGATTCCGTGCCTGCGCAAAGACTTTATCGTGGACGAATTTCAGATTCTGGAGGCACGCGCCTCCGCTGCCGACGCCATTCTGCTGATTGCTGCCGCACTCGACGATTCCGCGCTGCAGCGGCTGACGAACGCTGCCCACGCGCAGCAGTTGGATGTGCTGTGCGAGGTACATAATGCTGAGGAACTGGCGCGCGTCCTCGATCTTGGCTGTGATGCTATCGGCGTGAACAATCGCAACCTGCATACCTTTGAAGTTCGCCTGGAGACCTCCCTTGAACTGGCCCATGGCCTGCCGTCTACTGCGGTGCGTGTTGCCGAAAGCGGTATTCACACGGCTGCCGATATTGCGCGTCTGCGAACGGCCGGTTTCGAAGCATTCCTGGTCGGCGAGTCCCTGATGCGGCAACCCGATCCGGCGCAGGCCCTAGCCAATTTATTGTCAGCCCCCGTTGCGTCCGCCGAGGTTCCCGCGTAAGGCGGCCGCCATGTGGATAAAAATTTGCGGGATTACATCGCTGGAAGATGCAAAGGTCGCTGTCAACGCTGGGGCGGATGCAGTTGGCTTCGTCTTTGCACAGAGCCCGCGTCGCGTTACGCCGGATGTTGTCCGCGAAATCACCCGCGCGCTTCCTTCCAACGTGGAGAAGATCGGCGTCTTTGTAGATGCTTCGGTCGACGAAATCGTCGACACTTGTGATGTCGCTGGATTGACCGGCGTGCAGCTCCACCGCGAATATTCCGCTGCCGAGGTTTCAACCATGCGCGCGCGGCTGAAAAGATTTGCCGGAACTCCGCGGGTCGTGCGCGTGGCGCCCTACGATGGAGATTCCGCCGGCTTCGCGCGTCAGTTGCAATCGCTGGCTGCGCTGCCGGTCGCCGATGACGACCCAACTGTCGTGCTCGTCGACACGCGTGTGGGCGACAAGGTTGGCGGGACGGGCATTCCGTTCGATTGGGACGCGGCACAAAATGCTTTCCATCAACATGCCGTAAATCTTCGTTTGATTGCGGCCGGCGGCTTGCAGCCGGAAACCGTTCGCCAGGCCATTCAGACGATGCGCCCCTGGGGAGTCGATGTTTCCAGTGGAGTCGAAAGTATTCCGGGCCGAAAAGATCGCCTGCGGGTGAGAGAATTTATCCGTGCTGCGCGAGCAGCAGCCACAGAATTTGCGGAAGCAACACGATGATAGGTTTCAGACGGATTAGGTGCGGGTGCCCCAGGTCTCGATTTTGAGACCTGGGATTCTCCGGCCCTCAACCCATACGACATCGCCCGATCGGAGACCCTGGAAGGATGAAATGATAGACGAGACCGTGAAGGAAATGCCCTCATCCGCGACCGTTCCCGGACGCTTCGACGCCTATGGCGGCCGTTACGTGCCGGAGACCTTGATGGCCGCCTTGCAGGAACTTGAGGTTGCCTACGCCGACGCGCAGCGCGACCCTGCGTTCGCCAGCGAGCTTTCAACCCTGCTGCATCATTATGCAGGCCGGCCGACTCCGCTCTACTTCGCGTCTCGACTCACAGAATCGTTGGGTGGCGCGAAAATTTATTTGAAGCGCGAAGACCTGCTGCACACTGGCGCGCACAAAATCAACAACTGCCTGGGCCAGGGCCTGCTCGCCCGTCGCATGGGGAAGCGCCGCATCATTGCGGAAACCGGTGCGGGCCAGCACGGAGTGGCCACAGCGACCGTTTGCGCGTTGTTCGGCATGGAATGCATCGTCTACATGGGGCAGGAGGACATGCGTCGGCAGGAGTTGAACGTCTACCGCATGCGGCTGCTCGGGGCTGAGGTGCGCGGCGTCAGCGCCGGTTCCGCGACCCTGAAAGACGCGATCAACGAGGCCATGCGCGACTGGGTAGTGAATGTTCGCACCACGCATTATCTTCTCGGCAGCGTGCTCGGCGCGCATCCCTATCCCACCATGGTGCGCAATTTTCACCGTGTCATCGGCATCGAAGCGCGGCAGCAGATGTTGGAAATGGAAGGCCGCTTGCCAAATGCTGTGCTCGCCTGCGTCGGCGGCGGTTCCAACGCCATCGGTGCATTCTACGAATTTATTCCCGACAAAAATGTCCGGCTGATCGGCGTTGAAGCCGGCGGTCGTGGCTCCGCGCTCGGCGATCATGCGGCGCGGTTTCAAGGTGGCTCTCCCGGCGTGCTGCAGGGAACCTACTCCTACGTGCTGCAGGATGATGCAGGTCAAATTTCCAATACGCATTCCGTCTCCGCGGGTCTCGATTACGCATCCGTCGGCCCGGAACACGCCGCCCTGCACGATTCCGGTCGCGCGGAATATGTCTCCGCTTCCGACGATGCCGCCTTGCAGGCCACGGTTCGGCTGGCTCGCACGGAAGGAATTCTGCCCGCGCTGGAAAGTGCGCACGCCGTCGCGGAGGCGGTCCGTATCGCTCCAGCAATGGACCGCAACGATATTCTGCTGATCAACGTTTCCGGCCGCGGCGACAAGGACATGGGAATCCTGGCGCGCGAGCTGAAGTTGCAGGGGGCGTAATCGATGGCCATTCATTTTCATAATCAGCCCGGCCTGGTGGTGTATTTGACCATCGGCGATCCTGATCTCGCCACCAGCAAACGAATTGCGCTCGCGGCCATTGATGCCGGCGCCGATGTGCTGGAACTCGGTGTCCCTTTCAGCGATCCGCTCGCCGACGGCCCCGTCATCCAGCGCGCCAGCGAACGGGCCGTGCATAACGGAACCAGCATGGAAGATGTTCTTGCCCTCGCCAGCTCGCTGCGAAAAGAGCGCCCGTCCGTCGGCCTGGTCATTTTCTCCTACCTCAATCCCATTTTGCGAATGGGTATGGAGTCCTTTGCGGCAGCCGCGGAAAAAGCCGGCGTGGACGCGGTTCTGGTGACCGACCTGACTGTAGAAGAGTCCGAGGAATATCGCGCCGCCCTGCGAAAACATCGTCTGCAGCCGATTTTTCTGGCCGCTCCCACCAGCCCCGACGATCGTCTGGCGCGCATTGCGGAAGTTTCTGAAGGATTTATCTACGCCATTTCCCGCGTCGGCATTACCGGCGCGCAGCAGCAGGTCGCCGGCGATGCCCGCGAACTGGTCACGCGATTGCGCCGCTACACCAAACTGCCGATTGCTTTGGGTTTCGGCATTTCGAACGCCGCTCACGTCGCTGTCGTTGCGGAGTACGCAGACGCCGCCGTGGTAGGCAGCGCGATCGTAGCCCTCATCGAACAGTCCAGCGCCCAAGAAGCGCCCACTGCGGTAGGAAAATTTATCGCCGCGCTGCGTACTCCTGTTGCCAGCAAAAGTGCGGTTTCCTGAAAAATTCTTCGCAGTCAATTAGGATGAACATCGTTATCTATTTTTCAGGCAGCCAATCCCACCGAGCGCTTCCAGGCACCTCCGTGGACCTGTCTTGAGGGTGCTACATGGATATTGCAGCATGGCGTCAAAAGATCGATGAGCTAGACCGCCAGATCGTCCGGTTGATCAGCGAACGTGCCACGGCGGCGCAGGCCATCGGTCGCCTGAAACGCCAAACCGAATTGCCGATTTATGAACCGACTCGGGAAATGACGATTTTCGACAATGTGCGCAAGACGAATCCCGGTCCGCTGCCGGATATGGAGCTGACCCATATCTACGAGCGAATCATAGACGTCATGCGCACCCTGCAAAAAGATGAACTGGAAGCGGCGTTGGCGGATGACCCGCTGAAGGACAGCAAAGTGGAAAATACGACGAAACGAGAACTGAAATGATTGTCGCGATGCAGCATAGCGCCACCGAGGAAGAGATTCAGCATGTCCTGGCCCGGATGGTAGAGATCGGTTTTAACGTCCATCGCACCACCGGTACCCAGCAAACCGTTCTGGCGGGCGTGGGCCAGCCGGCCAGCTTCGATGTGCAGGATTTTCAGGTGATGGCCGGGGTCGCCGAAGCGCACCGCATCACCTCGCCGTACAAACTCGCGGGCCGTGGGTTTCGACCCTCCGGCACCTTCATTCGCTTTCCCAATGGAGTCACGGTGGGTGGCGACGAAGTCATGGTCATGGCCGGTCCCTGTTCCGTCGAATCGCGGGAGCAGATCTTTACCAGCGCCCGGCAGGTGGCGGATGCGGGCGCGAAATTTTTGCGCGGCGGTGCCTTCAAGCCTCGCAGCTCGCCGTATTCCTTTCAAGGCATGGGTCTCGATGGCCTCCGTCTTCTGCGCGAAGTGGGCGACGCCACCGGCTTGCTCATCGTCAGCGAGGTCATGGAAATTTCTCAGATTGAACTGATGCTGCCCTACGTGGACGTGCTGCAGGTGGGCGCGCGCAACATGCAGAATTTCAACCTGCTGCGCGAGCTTGGCTTGGTACGCAAGCCCGTTCTGCTGAAGCGTGGTATCGCCGCCACCATCGAGGAATTGCTGCTCTCCGCCGAATATATCCTGTCCGGCGGGAATTACGATGTGATGCTGTGCGAGCGCGGCATTCGCACCTTCGAGACCTACACCCGCAACACCATGGACGTTTCCGCAATCCCCGTCCTGAAGCATCTTTCTCATTTGCCGGTGCTCGCCGATCCTTCCCACGGCACCGGTCGGCGCGATATGGTCCCAGCCATGGCACGCGCATCGGTCGCTGCCGGTTGCGACGGCCTGCTGATTGAAGTCCATCCCAACCCCGACAAGGCCGTTTCCGATGGCGCGCAATCGCTGTTCCCGCAGCAGTTTGAAAAGTTGATGGACGAGTTGCGCATCATCGCCACCGCCGTCGGGCGCAACATCGGCCCGCGCGCCCACGAACCTGCGCTGCACGCCAAAGTGTAGATAAACCGTGGCCGAATCCATCCAGAGCATCGCCATTCTCGGCACCGGCCTCATTGGTTCTTCCGTGGGGCTGGCGCTGCGTGCCAATGGGTTCGCCGGCAGCATTATCGGGTGGGACCGCGCTCGAGAGGAAGCCGAAATTGCCCGCGACAAAGGCGCGATCGATTCCGTCGCCGCCGATCCGCTGGCCGCCGCCCGCGACAGCGATGCCATCCTGCTGGCTACGCCGGTCTTCGGCATTCTGGAATGGATCGAGCGCCTCGCGCCCGTCCTTCAGCAGCACCAGTTGGTGACGGATGTCGGCAGTACCAAGCGCAAAATCTGCGCGCTTGCGGCGGAGGCTTTTTCTTCGCTCGGCGCTGCCTATTTCCTTCCCGGGCATCCCATGGCCGGCAAAGAAGTCTTTGGCGCAGCCAACGCCGACGCGAATTTATTCCAGGGCGCGGTCTGGCTCTTCACCTCGCCCGATACAAAGCAAGTGCCACGCGAGAACGCAACCCTAGGTCAGCAACGCGCCGACAAATGGCGGCACTGGGTGGCTCGCTTTGGCTGCCGCATGTTGGATCTCGACCCCATTCGCCACGATGACATCTGCGCCTGGGCCAGCCATCTGCCGCAGATGCTGGGAACCGCGCTGGCCGCGCTCCTCGAAGATACCTTCCCGGAAGATGGCAAGGAAAAGGGAAATCTTGACAGCGCTTCCGCGCAGTTGCGCGCCATCGGCGGCCGCGCCATGCATGAGATGACGCGCCTCGGCGCAAGCCCCTACTCGATGTGGAGAGATATCGCCCAGACCAACGACGAACCCATCGCAGCCGCTCTGCTGGCGCTCGAACAGCGTCTCGCCTCCATCCGCGAAAACCTCAAACAACCCGAGTTACGCGAAGAATTCCTCCGCGCCAACCGCTTCCGCACCCGCTTCTAAGCAACCTCAACCGGGACGAATTTTCGACAACCGGCTCGCCGGCTGCGATGAGGTTCCAGGGTGAATCGAAAGGTCTGGACTACTTGGTTCAGGTGGATCATAATGATCCTATCGATCATGGTATCTGGAGATTCCCAATGATTACAGAAGTCACCGCCGTCAACTTCCGCCAAAATCTGGGCGAGATGATCAGCCAGGTGCAGTATCGCAGCGACAGTATTGTCATCAACAAGGATGGTAAGCCGGTGGCCGTGCTCGTTGACGCCGAGCTCTTTGCCCGCATTCGCCGCATGCGTGAGCGATTCGATCAATTGAGCAGTCGCA
>JAJZCA010000219.1 GCA_021798735.1 Acidobacteriota bacterium
CTGTTGGGAACAGCTAAGCTCAATGGGCTTGATCCGGAACTTTATCTCCGCCGCGTGCTCGAACAGATCGCCGATCATCCCATCAACCGCATCCATGAGTTACTGCCTTGGAATCTCGCCGCACTTCAGAACAATCTCGCCTGATCTCAAGTGTCCACTTGAGGAACTTGATGGACACTTGAGTCCCCAGCCTACCCCCACGGCCCACTCCGGACGCTTACAAACGCTATGCCCGACAGACTCCTAGAAGGCAGATTCGCTGGGCAACAGTGCTGGAACGGCCATCTGCGGGGGCGGAATAAGCCCGATCATCGACATCAGGGAGAAGGTCAGTTGCGCCGCCCCCTGGAACTTCCATTCGCAGCGATCGAAGGTCGCGTTCACCACGTCGAACGGCCCACCCGAGTAGAAAATGACGCACTCTTGCAAGACGCAGTTCACCAGCCAGGTTTCTTCCAGCACAATCACCTTTTTGGTGAGCGTCATTCCTTCATACTTCGTGATCGGCATGAAACTACCTTTCTGGTTCTGGCGTCACTTCTCCACCTAACCCTTCAGCTTCTTTGGTTCGAGCGGCAACTTGTAACTAAGCCCCTCGATTTCCTGAAGAGAACGGCCGGCAATCCCTTGCAGATCGCCGTACATTCCAGAGGTTGCTTCAATGACCCCTCGTATCTGCTCTTCGCGTTTAGCCCAGAGCCTTACCGTAGTCCTGCGTTCCCGATCAAGATCTTCCTGCATCACGGTGAACTGTTCGACGATGGCACTCACGCGTTGACGAAACCTTTGTCCGGTTAGATACCTATACACCATCTCCATTTTGGTCTGCTGACCCTCTTCAGCTTTGCGCGCGGACGAAACCTCAATCAGGGCATGCCTAATCGCGGTGGCTACCGCGACTACGCAATAAAACTCTGCCACCCAAACTCCATTTAACAGATCAAAAGCTTCCAATCCCTTGGGAAGAGCCTCTGAAACAAGAATGGCGGCATCGGCATTGGAAGCGCGTTGGTCATTGCGTAACTTAGTCAGCCAAGTATCGCTCCAATTCCGCGTGCGCTTTGACTCCCAAATTATGGTTCCACAACTTTGGCCCTTTGATCCCAGAACATGCTGCAACACATCCCCACCGGAGATCCCCTTGGATACCGATTCGATAACATCTCCAGGGAACTTGGAGCGTAGCATGCTTTCCAATTCGATTTCCTGGGCCTCACCTTGAATTTGCTGAGAGCCCTGCTCAGCTTTGCGCATCAATTCCTCGATTTGTCGTTGCATTATTGCCATTTTTTCGTCTTTCTCGGCGATCTTTAACTTGAACTTTCCTTCAGCCTCTTTGACTGCCTTAGGACGCAGCTCCTCAAGAGATTGGTTCACGCGGGTCTCGACGGTGAGTTCTATTTCGCGTTTCTCGTCTTCCAATTCGCGTTCCCTGCGCTTGATCTCAGCTTGATCTTTGCGGGCATCTTCAAGCTTTTTGTCGCGTTCGGTTATGATCTGCTTGAGTTCGGCTACCTCTTCTTGACGCTCTTGTATCTGGTTGCCAAGCGCAAGCTTAGCTTTCTGAGATTCTTCCTTGGCAATTTGGTTGCGCTCGATCTTCAAGCGCTTGTGAATCTCTATGTCTAGTTCGGCATTCCTCTTGCTTATCTCCGTCTCTCGATTCAGGAGGGCCTGTTCGCGGGTTTGCAGCATTTTCTGTTGATCAGCTAACTTCTCCTCGTATTCCTTTTTCGTCGCTGCAAGAATTGGCGCGGCGAGAGATTCTGTCAGTCGTATTTCCGCCGAACATTTCGGGCAGATGATTATTGGGTCATTCGCTGAGGCAGTCATAAGGTTCTCTCCCTCCAAGTACCGATTGTAGAATGCGCCCATTTTCGCGGTGGCGAGGGAAGTTTAGTCGTGGTTGAGTTTACAGATTTCTGCTGCCATGGATATGTCTCGGCCGGTCACGCCGCCGGAGTCGTGCGAGACCAGCGCGACCCGCAGTTTGTTGTAGCGGATATCGATGTCGGGATGGTGGTTTGCCTTTTCCGCCAGCAGCGCCAGGCGCACGACAAATGCGAAGGCCGCGGCAAAATCCGCAAAGGCGTAGTCGTGGACCAGCGCGCCAGCTTCATACTTCCATCCGGGAAGCGTCGGCAACTTTTCCTCGATTTCTTTGCCGGAAAGTTTGGCCATGGGTGGGTTCCGTCCTGTTCTGAGAAGAGAAGAACTCGTGCAGCCATTTTCGACCTTGCCGCACAGAGTTGGCAAAGGGGTGGAAGTATGCGGCATGGCTGCGCTAGGGTATGTCGCCGAAGGTGTATCTGAATGGGGAGAAGGCAAACCCGTCGCGCATGATGCCTTCGCGCAGGTCCAGCCAGATAGAATCCGGCGTAGCCAAAAAGACATCCACAATGGAGGGATCGAACTGGCTTCCGGCACAGCGAAGGATTTCCTTGCGCGCGATCTGTATGGTATTGGCTTTGCGATAGGGACGGTTTGAGGTGATGGCGTCGAAAGTGTCGGCGACAGCGAAGATGCGAGCGCCAATGTGGATTTCTTCGCCACGCAGCCCGCGCGGATAGCCGGAGCCATCGAAATGTTCCTGGTGCGAGTAGACGATCTCGGCAGCTTCCTGCAGATAAGGAATCTTGCGGATCATTTGATAGCCCAACTCGGCGTGTGTGCGCATGATAGCTCGCTCTTCGGTGGTGAGCTTGGCCGGTTTGCGCAGGATCGCATCTGGAATCGCCATTTTGCCGATATCGTGCAGAAAGGCTCCGCGACCGACGACGCGCAGATGAGGCTCCGCCAGGCCGACGGCGCGGCCCAGCGCCAGGGTGTACGCAGTCACACGCTTGGAGTGTCCTTCAGTTTCAGCATCTTTCAGGTCGAGCGCATGTCCCAGCGCTTCCAGGGTAACGTCATAGGAGTTCTCCAGCTGCCGCATGCTGTGTTGCAGCATCTCAGTTCGCGCAGTGATCAGCTGCTCCAGATGGTGCCGGAACAGGTCGTTTTGCGTTTGTAGCCGTCGATATTGAAGCGTTCGGCGGACGGTGGCGGCCAGTTGTTCGGCAGAGAAAGGTTTCAGGATATAGTCGTAAGCCCCCATCTGTAGCGCTTGCACTGCCTGGGGCACGTGGTGGGAATCGATCATCAGCACGATCGGGATCTGGACACGATCTGAGTTCCACAAGAGAACCAAGGGGGCCAGAAGATTGTCTGTTACTTTTCGCAGCCATGGGAAAAGTTGCTTCGCCTGTGGGCCCGCGTCCAGCAGGACTAGGTTGATTCGCGGATTGCTTGCCGAATCGACAGCCAGAACCTCCATGGCGTGTTCGGGAGAAGTGCATCGAAGGGCCGGCAGTTTTTGGGCTTGAAGGACCTGGCCGACCATCGTTGCCTGAGCGGCATCCCCTGTAAGCAAGAGAATCTGGCCCACAGGCGAAGAAGGCCGGGCGAAACTTTCCATCGTGATCACTGAAGATTCCACAGTCATTTCGTCTCGGTATAAATCAAATAGACGACATGGTAAAGTGTTCAACTTTCAAGGTAAAAATGCCAGATTTACTTACGGCTGGCGAACGGACTAAGTTCGCATGTAGCAAAGTCGTGCATATAGGTGGCATCCATATGCCACTATTCGCCAAGACGGTCTTTAGATGCGCCTTTCATTTTCAGGGCTGCCTTTTTTCGTAAAGGCGGCAGAAAACCTCAAACCCACAATAAAAATCGTTACCTAAGGGCATAGGCACGTGTATGGGACGGGTCGAATCGAGGAAGTGGCCCACGACGTGCTTGTTTAAATTGCCAGGTATGCCTTTATTTTCTGAATCCAACATAGGACACTCCGCCGGAATGATGGTACCGCGACCCGCGAAGGTTTCACAGTCAATAATCGTCAGGGTTACACAGCGCTACAACACTATAGCGGAGCAGCGCGATGTTTTTGAAAGCCATCGCCACCATGTTTTCTCGGTCGCGTACTACATGACGGGCGATGAACGGGAAGCGGAAACCATTCTGCAGTCCACGTTCATTGACGCGTTTCACCGGGAAATGCAGCCGACGATCACAACGCTGGATGTGGTGCTGATGGCGCAGTTACGCCGTCGCTTTTCGCTCGACCCGGTGCCGCCGGTTGTGTCGGAAGTGGAGGGTCTGGGTAACAGAAATGTTCGCCGTACCGACTTGGAAGAGGCCTTGTGGCAGATGCCGGAGAGGGAACGGTTATGTTTCCTTCTGCGAGACGTGGAAGGCTACGATGCTGCCCGGATCGCGGGATTGCTGCAGACGTCTGAAGATGAAGCCCAGCGTACGGTCTTCTCCGCACAGCTGCGGATGCGCAGTTTGTTGCGGGAGCAGCGCTTGCAAGAGCAGAGCTTAGATGCAATCGCATAAGCTGTAGCTTACGCAACTTCCATCCGGTTCATCTCAAATCCAGACCGCCCGGACTGGAACCAAGCTCCCGGAAACCCGCGCCGAACTGGTGGCGATCAGCCGGAGCGCTGAGATGCGCATGGTGGAACGAGCGCGCATCGTGCTGGCCTGTCTGGTAAGGAAAGGAAATTCAGCAAGTAGCGCGGCAAGTTGGCGCGTCGGTTCCTACGGTCAGCAAGTGGCGAAGCCGATTTGCCCGCGATGGGATTGGCGGTTTACGGGATCGAGCGCGCAGCGGCAAACCGCCGACCTACGATGCCGCCTTTCGCACCCGTGTGCTGGCTTTGCTGGAGCAGGCTCCCCCGGCCGGGCAAGCACAATGGGACGGCCCCGCGGTAGCCAAACGGTTGGGAGCCATGTGCACGCGGTGTGGCGGGTGCTGCGCCGGGAGGGGATTTACCTCCAGCGCCTGCGCACCTGGTGTGTAAGCACCGATCCGGAGTTTGCCGCCAAGGCCGCCGAGGTGGTGGGGTTGTATTTGAATCCACCCCTGAACACCTTGGTCCTCAGTGTCGATGAGAAGCCCAGCATCCAGGCCCCTCCGGCTACGTAGAAACCGATAGCGGAGCCATCGTCCGAGCCCTGAAAAGCACCTATAAGCGCAATGGCACCCTCAATCTATTTGCGGCCCTGGAGATCGCCAGCGGACAAGTCTTTGCGCAAACCACCGAGCAGAAAAAGCGGGAAGACTTTCGGCGTTTCCTGGACGCGGTCGTCGCCGAACTGCCGCCCGACAAGGAGATCCATGTGATCCTTGACAACTACTGTACGCACAAGCGCAACGCGGATTGGCTGGACAAATACCAGGGCCGGGTGCAGTTTCACTTCACTCCCACCTCCGCCAGTTGGCTCAATCAGGTGGAAATCTGGTTCGGCCTCTTGACCCGCAAGGCATTGCGCGGAGCCAGCTTTGCCTACAAAGATCAACTCCGTTCCGCCATTGAGTCCTTCGTTGCCAAGACTAATCAACACCCCAAGCCTTTTCACTGGCGCAAGCGCGAAGTCAAGGGCAGTCAACTCCGCAATACTATTATTAACGTACGTAACTAAGCACTAGTCTCCAACAATCTGCACGACTTCGGCCTGAAGAAAGGGCTGGACCATCTCGACGCCGCGCGCAAGAAATTCCAGGTCGTCACCGATCGCTTCACTGGTTTCCAGGCGCAGTCGCTAAACGTCCATGTGGATTCTCCGTTGCTCCAAAGGCTGACCTTTCCCGTCAATGTCGGCTCCGTCCGTTATCCAGGAATCAAAATCCAGGACACCCGGGTTATTCGTCTGCTGGAAGTCCTGCTGCATGGCGGCAACACCGTCGGCGGCTCGACGGCCAAACAAATCCATGAAGCCGTCCTCGCTACGTTCCAACTCTCGCCCAAACAATACGGGCTGAACCAGCTCCGCTACGACCTGCGCAAGCTCAAAGGGCACGGCCTGCTGGAACGTGATGGCCGCCGCTACGCCTACCGTCTCACCGCCAAAGGCGTTGACGTCGCGCTGCTGTTTCTGTTCTTCCACAAGCGACTCTGCGGCCCGCTGGCCAACAGCCGCTTCCATCGCAAACCCGACCCCGCCAGCCGACCGAACAGCCAACTGGAAGCCGCCTATTACAAGGCCGACAAGGCCATCGAAGACATCCTTGACCTGTTACAGGCTGCCTGATGCTCCTTCGCGTTTGTTAGGGAACCTCTGCACAAGTCTGGCAGCCGCGCACTGTTTGCATAAAATGGTAGTCAGGTGGAGAAGACGATGCGGCAGATAACCTTTGCGAATCAGAGGAGTTTCGAAAAGTATGCGGCCCAGCCGTTGGGAGCAGTTTCTCGACATCATGGAGACGGTAGTTCCCCGGTCCGAACTGGAAGTCCTGATCGCGCCGAATCATCCCAGGGCGGGCAACGGCCGCCAGCCTGTGGGCTTGTCCATCAAGCTGCGGATATACTTTTTGCAACACGGGTTCAATCTTTCCGATCCGGGCGCCGAGGACGCCCTGTATGAGTCGGCCGTGCTGCGCCGCTTCACCGGTGTGGATCTGGGCCGCGCC
>JAJZCA010000220.1 GCA_021798735.1 Acidobacteriota bacterium
TTGCATTCAGCCGGTCTATCGATCCGGTGACCAGCGTGGCCCACACCATCACCCGCACGGCTCTGACCAACGCGGGGGACACTCAACGCGAGAGCACCACAAATGAAGAAGGTGAGGAACAGGCAGGCAGCGGGCAGATGGGACGGAAGCATGGGATTGCGTACGGTCTCTATGCCATGCACGGCTTTGTCTCTCCGTTCCTGGCGGCGGACACGAAATTCACCGAACGCGATCTCGGCCTGCTGCTAGATTCCATGACGAACATGTTCGAAATGGACCGCTCGGCCGCGAGAGGTGAGATGGCGACGCGTGCGCTTGTGCTTTTTGAACATGAAGCCAAGCTCGGCAACGCTCCCGCGCACAAGGTCTTCGAGACGGTGGAACTGCCGTCCACAAAACTCGCCCGCAGCTTTCAGAACTATTTGGACGCGGGGCTCTTCCTGCCCGAAGATGGCGCGGAAGTTTTGCCTGGCGTGCGCGCATGGCGCTACGTGTAAGCCATGTTCGCGGAAGAAGAGCTGCTGCCGCTCTCCGGACTGCAACATCTGCAGTTCTGCGCGCGGCAGTACGCGCTGATCCACGTGGAACAGCTCTGGGAGGAAAATCGACTGACCGCCGAAGGCCGCTTGATGCACGAGCATGCCGACAGCGAACAGGATGAATGGCGAGATGGCGTGCGCATCTGCCGCGGTATGCGGATCCGCTCCCTGCGCCTCGGACTTGCCGGAAGGGCCGATATCGTTGAGTTCCACTCGGCGGAATGCGGCGTCATGCAACCTCGTCCGGTGGAGTACAAACGCGGACGCCCCAAGAAAGGTCCGGAAGACCGCATTCAGCTCTGTGCGCAGGCGCTTTGCCTGGAGGAGATGCTCGGCCTGTCGATTCCGGAGGGTGACCTCTACTACGGCACGCAACGCCGACGGCAGGTAATTGCGCTGGACCACCAATTGCGAGAGGCTACGGAAGCGCTCATCGCACGCATGCATTTGATATTCCAGGGCAGCGTCACGCCCAAGGTGGCATATAAGCCGAAATGCGACAACTGCTCCCTGCTGGCTCTCTGTATGCCACACAGCGTTTGCAGCAAGAGCGCACGACGCTATCTCGATGGCGCTCTTCGGAAGATCGAACACGGAGAGATCGAAAACCCATGAAGCACCTGCTCAACACCCTTTATGTCACCACGCAAGGCGCATGGCTCGCTCGCGACGGGGAGACGGTCCATGTGCGCGTTGAGGGAGAAACCGTCCTGCGGGTTCCGGTGCTCACGCTTGGCGGCATCGTCTGCTTTGGAAATGTTTCCTGTAGCCCATTCCTGATGGGCCTGTGTGCAGAGAGAAACGTTGCGTTGTCTTTTCTGACCGAGCATGGCCGGTTTCTTGCGCGCGCGACCGGGCAGGTGCATGGCAATGTGCTGTTACGCCGGGAACAGTACCGGCGCGCAGATGACGAAGCTGGCTCCGCCGTGCAGATTGCGCGCTGGTGTATTGCGGGCAAAGTGGCCAACTGCCGCCAAGTGCTGCTGCGCGCTGCCCGGGAACACCCCGATGCGACGGCCAGCGCAGTCCTCCAGGAAGCAGCCGGTCGTCTTGCGTCGATGCTGCGCGGCATTCCCATGGCGACGTCGCTCGATGACCTACGTGGCTTCGAGGGCGAAGCGGCGCGCAGTTACTTCGCCACATTCAATCACCTTGTCCTGGTTGATAAAGATGCTTTCCGCTTTACCGAGCGCAGCCGGAGGCCGCCGCTTGATAGCATCAATGCCCTGCTCTCATTCATTTACACGCTCCTTGTGCACGACGTGCAGGCGGCGCTTGAGTGTGTTGGGCTTGATCCGGCTGTCGGCGTTCTGCATCGCGACCGGCCGGGCCGCCCCGGACTTGCGCTGGATCTCATGGAGGAACTTCGCCCGCTGCTGGCCGACAGGCTCGTGCTTTCGCTGATCAACCGCCGCCAGATTGGGGCCGCATCTTTTCATAAAAGCGAGGCGGGAGAAGTGCGCCTGCTGCCGGAGGCTCGTCGAGAGGTGCTCATCGCCTGGCAGAAGCGGAAACAGGAAGAGTTGCAGCACCCATTCCTCAATGAGACAGTGCCGCTCGGCCTACTACCGCACCTGCAATCCATGCTGCTGGCACGGCACTTGCGAGGAGACCTCGACGCCTACCCTGCCTTCCTATGGAGATAAGACATGCTCGTGCTTGTGACCTATGATGTAAAGACGGACTCGGATGGCGGAGAGCGCCGTCTGCGCCGGATAGCAAAGCTCTGCAGAAATCACGGTCAGCGAGTACAGCTTTCTGTCTTTGAATGCTCTGTGGATGCCGCTCAGTGGGTCGTTCTCCGGGCCGCGCTGATCGAGGAGATGAACACAGCAGAGGACAGTCTGCGCTTCTATTTCCTTGGATCGAATTGGCGACACCGGGTTGAGCACGTGGGTGCCAAACCCTCCTATGATCCCGACGGGCCTTTGATCGTCTAACCCTTTGCATCCGCCCGCGTACCTGGAGTGGACGGCAAATCTCCAGGACTTCCGCGCGATTTTACAACTCTCATTGAACGAGGTACTTGCCCCGATGTTCGCGCGCGATTTGCAGCTCGTGCTGCGTCGGTCCGACTACATTCGCGCAGGCGAGATGGTAAGCGATTGAAGCAGAGAATGATAACCTAGCGCAGTCGCGCCCCGCGTGGGCGCGTGGATTGAAACAACAAGAGGCGGATAGAAAATGGTGCCATACGAAGTCGCGCCCCGCGTGGGCGCGTGGATTGAAACAACGATGGCAACGCAATAGAAGTGCGGCGGCCTAGTCGCGCCCCGCGTGGGCGCGTGGATTGAAACAAAATGGCGGAAACTCGTGAAGAGCCCGTGCTCAAGTCGCGCCCCGCGTGGGCGCGTGGATTGAAACCGCGCGGAAGACCCCAAACAGGATTCCATCGCTGGTCGCGCCCCGCGTGGACGCGTGGATTGAAACATGGGCAGCGGAACAACGCTGGTAGCCGCAAAGAACATCGCCCCCCGCGGCGATTGAAACATCATATTCATAACTCCAGGATCAAGAGCGAGAAGAAGTGATCATGTATGAATCCTCCCATCGGTCCAGAAATCAACCCGGAAGAAGCTCTGGTTCATACTGACGGAAACAATCAATCGCGTGTGTTGGGAAAGCTCCGATCCTGATTCCTAATTTCGGAGGGAAAACGCGACGGCCGGAAACCGGGTCCGGGAGGGTAAGATCAAGTTCGCGCGGGGGGAGCTTCTGAATGGCGTCGGGGGGGGGGGGGGGGAGAGACAAGGGAGGGAGACAGAAGCGACCCGGAAAAGAGTCAGGTTGCATCTGGCTGAAAGCGAAGAGAGAACGAAAAGCAGAAAGCCAGGCGGGTATCTCATGAGTCAACAAATAATTTCGGTGTTTTGCTGAAAAACCCTATACTAGGTCGGGCATTTTCGACGAGGTCCTACCCTCTAAGTTGTTGATAATTTCTGAAACGTGCCCTCTACCCCCCTTTCGGATGCAATTCTCGCGAACGACCTTGAGATCCGAAGCAATTATTTTCATGATGTTTCGGCCTCTCAAAAGCACCATTCCTGAGGCAAAACCGGGGCCCGGAGCGGTCGAGGATAGCCGCCATCCATGCCGGGCCGTCCCTGGTCTCGTTTCTCCCCCGGGAAGCGGCCATGCCGGAGTTGCGACAAAGTTCCCGTATCTTGCAGCAAATAAGATACTTCGATCATGGCCGCTCTCCCGCCACGCTGGCCGAGCGGTTTTCCCGCTTGCAGGAGAACGCCTGTATCTGGTTGAAAGGGAAGAGGAATAGAGAATCACGGCAGCTCGTCCGGTCGGCGCGGATCCGGAGCTTACGGGAGAGACTCGTTGTAAATCTATGTCGCTGAAATGAGGCAACTTCTCCGCTTTCAAGCGCGGCTTCGCTCGACGGGGGAATCTCTCTATCTATCCGAAAATGCAGGGAAATAGAACATCATGGCATTTCGACTTGTGGCGGCCCATCACGGCCCGGAGGGTCGGGACTGGCTCTCCCCGCGTGCGCGCGGGGATTTTTTATGTGCGGCGAGCGGAAGGCACCTGGTCATATTGGGGGTAGCTGTAGCGTGTGGCCACGTTCGAATCCTCGATCGTTCCGTCTTTCCACACATTCAGGATTCCGGCGCTGTACCAGATCTGATAGCGGGTGCCGGCATCGGAGGTGACATCGCTGAAGGTGATGGTGAAGCCGGCCGTGACAACCGCTGTGGTATTGACCGTCGGCACCGTGCCTGCTGTTGCAGCCGCGCCGGTGTCGGTAAAGGAATTCGTGGCCGTGGTGTAGAAGACAGATTCGAGTCCTGCTGCGGTGCCGCGGTAGACCTTGTAGCTGGTCGCACCCGTCACAGCCGCCCATGCCAGGGCGACGGAACTGGTCGTTCCCGTGGTGGTGACATTTGCTTCCGGGCTGCCTACAGTTTCGCCGGCAGCATTCAGAGCGGTGACTTTGTAGTAATAGGTCGCAGCGGCGAGGGTGCCTCCCGTCGAGGAGCCGGTGGGAGTGACTGTTCCGGGAGCGACAATGCCTGCTCCGTTGGAGAGACCTATCCCGGCGAGAGCCATGGGCTTGGTGCCGGCGCGAAAGGCCAGAATGTTGTCGGAGTTGGAGGCGCACTCTTCAATGGCGCGCTCGAGCGAACCGGAGAATCCGAATTCCTTGGCAGCCACAGCCCGGTCGGTCACCTGGTAGGGGGTGTTGACCACTCCCTGGCCGGCGGTGCCGATGATGAGGATGGAATCGTCCTTGGGTGCAAAAGCGGCGGTCAGGCCGCCATCGAGGGTGTTGACAATGGCCCCTGGGGGCAATAAATCAGCTTTACATATATCTCAGACATACGATATGCTGGTTTTATGCCCTCCATGAAGCGCGCCGCCCTCTACTTGCGAGTCTCCACCTTGGATCAGCACCCTGAGACCCAGCTGTACGATCTCCAGCAAATGGCCGCTCAGCGCGACTATCAGATCGTCGAGCAGTATACAGACAAGGTCTCCGGTGCCAAAGCCAGGCGTCCGGGTCTGGACGAAATGATGGCCGACGCCCGCCGCGGCCGTTTCGATGTGGTCCTGGTCTGGGCCTCCGATCGGCTGGCCCGGTCCGTCAAACACTTCCTCGAAGTTCTCGATGAGCTGAATCATCTGAACATCGAGTTCGTCAGCTTTCGCGAGCAGATCGATACCGGCGGCCCGCTGGGTCGGGCAGTGGTGGTGATTATCGGCGCCATTGCGGAACTCGAACGCAATCTCATCGTCGAGCGGGTGCGCGCCGGCATGCGCCGCGCCAAGCTCGAAGGCCGTCACATCGGCCGCAAACCCCTCGAGCTCGATCGCAGCGGCATCCTGCGCGATCACCATCAGGGGCAGAGCCTCGGCCAGCTCGCCCAGACCTATCGCGCTTCCCGCGCTACCATCCATCGCGTGATCAGCCAGCCTGCTTCGGGTCCAGAAAAACCCGCCGCGGCAGGTGTTCCAAAAGGCCTCGGAAAACAGGCCTCCTAACTTCAATGGAATCAGTCTCAGATAGCTGTTATTTTGCTGTTCCACAAGGTGTGGGTTCTGAAACAGCAAAACGGCTCAACGCAAGCTCGTTACTTACAGAAATAGATGGACATTCAGAATGGAAGGAAAATCATGACGCAGAATCTCGCAAGGTATATTCAGATTGCCCGCCACCGTATTTATGGCACACCGCTCGATGAAGAAGCCCGCATCGAGCAGCAAAGAGTCAGCGCCATCGAGGATTTCCAAACGTATATGGTTCAGAAGTTGGATATTTCGGTGCGCCGGGAGTTGTTTGTTGCTTCGAGCTGGAGTTGGGAGAACGACGCTGGCGCTATCGTGCGATTCTACGTGGATGGGCAAAGTTTCGTCCTCGCTCATCAGAACGAACGCTGTCACCTGTTTCTCGAAGTGAATGGAAGCAAGGTTCCATTGTTACTGCTGCCGGATCAAGACAGGCAGCAGTTCACGGATCATCTGCTGGTCGCGATCGCTGACGTCTTGGAGCACCCGAGTTTGCTGTGAATCCGGAATTCTGAGAGCGTGGCTCGTCCCCGCATCGCTCTCACTTTCGGACCACCTCTCTAGACCAATTGGCAGAGCAATGCACACAAAAGTCCACAGACCTTGGACCAAAGAAGTTCGATGCGATGCTCCGCCTTGATTACTCAGGTCAGCAGCTGGGGCTGACAACGCAGAAGGGAGGCGCAGCATTACCGTAACGGTTCCGCCAACGTGGGAGATTACCGCGCTCGCTCTCCCTCGCGGTCTTAATTAGCCCAAGTTCGTCACGAACTGATAGGTTCGTGCTATTTTGCCGTGTCTGAGGGAGGCAAGCTCTTTTGGCTCAACGGTGGGATTTGAAAATGCGATGTAGTGCAGACCTACCCTCTTGCA
>JAJZCA010000221.1 GCA_021798735.1 Acidobacteriota bacterium
GATTCATTCTTCAGAAAATCATTGGAGCATTGAGACGGTAGCTTTCGCTATTTGTGCGCGCCGACGCTACGACCAGGCACCTACACTATGCTGGAACACAATGCTGCTTCTGCCGGCCAAGGTGTTCGATTTCGAGTTCGACAACATCGCCGGCCTTCAAATATTTGGGCGGCTTCATGCCCAGGCCGACTCCGGGAGGCGTGCCAGTTGAAATCAGATCGCCCGGCTCCAGAGTCATGAATTGCGATAAATAGTGCACCAGGAAGGCGCAGTTGAAGATCATTTTGTCGGTCGAACCATTCTGGCGCAGTTCCCCGTTGACCCAAAGCTTCATCTTGAGTGCGTCCGGATTGGGAATCTCATCCGGCGTGGAAAGCCACGGGCCGAGCGGGTTGAAGGTGTCACAACTCTTCCCTTTTGTCCATTGACCGTTACGCTCCAGTTGAAAGGCTCGCTCCGATACGTCGTGGGTCAAGCAATATCCGGCAATGTGGGCGGATGCGTCTGCCGTAGAGCCCAGGTATCGCGCCTCCTTGCCGATCACCACGCCCAGCTCGACCTCCCAATCCGTCTTCTCTCCACCTCGAGGAATCAGCAGATCGTCATAGGGGCCGACGACGGTATTCGAGGCCTTCATAAAGACGATGGGCTCGGGTGGAATCGGCATACCGGATTCCGCGGCGTGATCGGAATAGTTCAGTCCAATGCAGATGACTTTGGCAGGGCGTGCAATGGGAGATGCCCAACGCTCGTTCTCAGGCACGACGGGCAAGGCGGCTGCATCCCGCTTG
Organism: Acidobacteriota bacterium; assembly: GCA_021798735.1. Taxonomy (GTDB): domain Bacteria; phylum Acidobacteriota; class Terriglobia; order Terriglobales; family Acidobacteriaceae; genus JAKAAZ01. Next base: position 792 of record JAJZCA010000221.1, read on the forward strand.
AGAATTTCAGCCAAGCGCGGCATGTTTGAGGAGCCGAAGAAAGCCATGTCCCAGTCTTTGAAATGGGCAGAGAGATCGCGACGGGTGCCGCTTTTGTCGATTACGCCAGGTTTTTCATTTCCGAGGGGACCAAATCGAATCAATCGCATGCGGGCAATTTCTCCTGGCGGACGTGGCTCCGGTTGAGTTTCGTTACCTTACCTTTTCGGTTGGGAGGGCAGTCGCTGTTTCGATTGTACCGGCAACCAGGTCGGGCTTCAAAGAGACATTCCTCCGTCAATCTGAAACGCCGATCCAGTGACAAAGGCGGCGGCGTCAGAAACCAGGTAGAGTGCGGCCTGGGCCATCTCTTCGGCAGTACCAAGGCGGCGCAAGGGCTGGCGGGCAATAAACTTTTTCGTCATCTCCTCGGTATTTCCGCCGGCGCTTAAGCGAGCGCGCAACGAGGGCGTGTCCGTCGTGCCGGGGCAGAGGCAGTTGACGCGGATATTGTCCGTAGCGTAGTCGATGGCCATTGATTTTGTGAGAGAGAGAATAGCGCCCTTCGTGGCGGTGTAGAGAGCGCGATCCGGAGCCACGCGCAGAGCGGTCGTGGAAGAGGTGTTTAAAATGACGCCGCCGCCCTGCTGCAGGAACGAAGGAACGATGGCGCGGCTGAAAAGAAACATACTCTTTACATTGATGGCGAAGGCGCGGTCCCATTCTTCTTCGGTTAAGGTATGAACTTTCTTGCCGGGAACGATGCCGGCATTGTTGAAAAGAATGTCGATGCGGCGCCATTTCGAAAGGATTTGATGAACTGCGTGTTCCACATCCTGCGCGGAAGAGACATCCGCAGTGAGAGCCTCCACGGAGCCGCCAAAACTACGGATTTCCTCCACCAGTGTCGCGTTGCCATCTGTGTTGCAATCGACGGCGGCGACGCTTGCACCTTCCTTTGCAAACAACATGCATGAGGCACGGCCAATTCCTGCGGCGGATCCGGTGACAACCGCAACTTTCCCTGCTAGTTTTCCGCTAGTGCTCATACTTTCTCTCCCGTTCCAATGCCGGATTCCTGAAATCCCATGCCGCCGGTGGGAACCAGGAGGCCTCCATCCACGATCAGGCTTGTCCCGGTGATAAAAGACGCATCGTCGCTGGCGAGGAAGGCGATGGCATTCGCGACTTCATCCGGACGTCCAATTCTACCCAGTGCGTGCATTCGACCGATAGACTCCAGCATTTTTTCAGGCGAGCCGGTCTGCTCTGCGGTTTCACGCAACATCGGCGTCTCGATTGCTCCCGGACAAACGCAGTTGGCGCGAATGTTCTGGGAGGCAAAATCAAGGGCAATCGACCGAGTTATTCCTAACAGCGCATGTTTGGCCGCGACATAGGCTACAGAATTGTTGATGGCGGTAAAACTTTGCACGGAGGCCACAACCACGATCGCTCCGCCACCGGATGCCAGCATGGCGGGAATGGCATATTTCGTAGCGTGAAAGCACCCTCTGACGTGAACATCCATGGTCTCGTCCCAGAGTGCGCTGGTGGTCGTGACGACATCGCCGTAGCGCTGAATTCCTGCATTGCTAACCAGGATATGGAGGGCACCATAGTGCGCAACCGCGGCAGCCATGGCTGCCTTTACTTCGGACTCGACAGTGACATCGCAGCGGTAAAAGCTTGCGGTGTGTCCCGACTTTTCGAGTGCTGCGATCGTCGCCTGCGCGGCTTCCGCGTTACGATCCAGAATCGCTACCCTGGCGCCCAATTCGCACAATTTTTGCGCTGTCGCCTGACCGATACCGGCAGCACCGCCGGTCACTACAGCAACCTTGCCTTCCATCTGCATCACCTTTTTTATCCTGTCACATCCAGGCATTCAGTCTTTCAGAAGTTCGCCGAGCGGATGGGCGCGGCGGAAATCGAGGAACAACTTTCCGTCGTTATTGATTGGCTAGTTTCTGGCCGCGCTCGCCGACGTGGACGCGACAGATATGCCAACGGGCAAGATTCGCTACATAAAGCATATCGGAGCCCGCAGGGTCGAAGGCCAAGTTGGTCGGACAGGCGAGCATGGTTCCCAGTGGATCGAACGCCAGCAGGGCGACTTCCCGCTGCGGGGAAACTCGGTAAAGGTTATGGGTCGCATAACAGGTCACATACAGGTTTCCAGATGCATCGAGCGCCAGACCATCGGGCACGCGGGCCAAACCTTCCGCATACACCTCTGGCTGGCCTGCACTCCCGTTGGGGAAAATCGGAACGCGTAGGACATTGTCTTGCAGACTTTGCGCAATGTACAACCAGGCTTCATCCGCACTGAGCGCGAGTCCATTCGGAAATGCAAACGGTCCAGCAAAGTATTCCGCCTTCCCACTCGCCCGCAAACGATAGATGCAGCCATTTGCCACGCCCCAGGTTCCGGAGTCGCTGAAGTAGAGATTTCCTTCGGAATCGAAGACAGAGTAATTCGGCGTCAATAATTTTCGGTCGGCAACTCGCTCCAGCGAAGACAGCAAACGTCCGCTACGATCCACCTGTTGCAGCGCGCTCAGTCCGGAATTACAGATAAAAAGTTCTTGTTTCGAGGAGAAGGTGAGGCCCAGGCAAAAGCCGCCCAAGCGTGCAACCTCACTAACTTCGCCATTCGCATCGATTCGGTAGACCTGTCCCAGTTCTCCACCGGCCCAGAGATTTCGCTCGGAATCGAAGGCCAGACCCTCTGCATGGTCCAATCCCTCCGCAAAAACCTCGAATGCAGCGATATCCACAATTGGGGCTTTTTTCATGCCAATATATCCTGCTTTCTGGCCATTATAGAATCTTGCGAAGATGCATGGGATGATTAGAAAATTTGCCAAATATCTTCCGATTGCAGGTTCCTCCCGGTGCAAGGCTAACGGGCAAAACAGGGGGAAAGGGGAATTTTCGAAATATTTTCATTTGAGAAAAATTCACTAAATCACAAGAAAAAGTGCTCGTCTTGGTTTCCTTCAGCTTTCTATTGACAGCCTTTTGTTTCGTGATACAGTGAATACGCAAGCGCAAGGAGTTCTCGTATCGTTTTTTTGGGTTAGATCTTTCCCCAAGATTTACTCAGCACGACCTTTACACTGCGGTGACTGTCCGCTAGGCCACAGGTTAAAGATATTTTGCTCGATTTTGCAATGGCAAAATACTTCAGTTCGAGTGTCTCGTTATCAGCCGCTTACCATGCTTGCGCGTTTCACCATTCAATGAGGAGCCAGCCAATGACATATAAGATTTCCAGATTTTTTTTACTGATTCTACTTTGCAGTGCCTTTACGCTGGGGGCGTTCGCTCAAAACGCCAACTCTACGATCAAGGGCACAATCAAGGATACCCACGACGCCGTCGTGTCCGGCGCCACCGTTGAACTGACGAACATTGGTACCAATCAAACGCGCTCAACAACCACCAGCACAGACGGGTTTTATACCTTTGTCAATCTGTCGCCAGCGAACTACAAAGTAAGCGTGACCGCGCCGGGTTTCGCCAACTGGGTCGGCATCCTCACTCTGCGGGTTTCCCAAGACGCGCTGATCGATGCGACGCTGAACGCCGCCAGCGTGTCGACGCAAGTCACGGTGAGGGACGTCACGCCGATTATCGACTCGGTCAATCCGACGCTGTCGGACGTGAAGAATGCCACCGCGATTGAAATGATTCCGGTGGAAAACCGCAGTATCCTGAATGTCCTGGCCTTCAGTCCTGGCGTGGTCGCAGCCGGTTACGGCGGATCGGGCGCTGGGTACACGCGTGTGAACGGTATCCCCGGGGGTTCTATGGACTTCCTGGTGGACGGCCAGACTATGGATACCCGATGGACCAACGACCTGCAACAAAATCCTCAGTCGGACATGACCTATCAGGAAGTCAAGGTCATGACCGCCAATGGCGACGCGCAATACAGCCGCCCGGGTATCGTGGAACTGGTGACCAAGAGCGGCACCAACCAATTCCATGGGCAGGCCTATGAATTGAACCGGAACAATCACCTGCAGGCGCGTCAGTTCCACTCCGGACCACAGATCCCTTTCCTGCAGCACAATGAGTACGGCGCCCAGCTCGGCGGACCGGTGTGGATTCCCAAGGTCTACAACGGAAAAAACAAGACCTTCTTCTTTGTCGATTTCGAATGGATCAAACAGAATTCGAATGCGCTGGAAGAATATATAGTCCCGACAAAGACTCAACGAGAAGGCGACCTATCCAACGTATACGTTGGCGGCAGCAGCGCGACGAACCCCACGCCTATCCAGATCTACGATCCAAACTCCACGACGTTCGATCCGGTCACTGGACTCTACAACCGTACGCCATTCGCGGGCAACATTATCCCCGCGAATCGCCTGAATCCTGTCACGCAAAAGATTTTCGGCATTACCCCCGTACCGGGTTTGGCTCCGCTTGCCGAACCGAACATCCCTGGAGTTCCAATCTGGCAATACGTTCCCAACTACATTCCTCCTGCCAGCAAAGCCACCATCGACAACAAGCTGTACACGGCCAAGGTAGACCAACTCTTTGGGCCGAATCGTTTGGCCGCGCGGTATTCTTATACGGCCAGCAACCAACTGACGCCTAAGAGTTACGCCCCCGAAGAGCCGGATCAGTCGACCGTGGGAGGACACAGCGGATCGCTGACATTTACAGAGGTCGTCAGCCCCCGAGCCATCAATGTGGCGCACGTGGGCGTAACGTATAATCACGCCTTCCGCGGGCCGATACCCATCCCTGGAGTTCCGGCGCATCTGGGCCTTCCCACATACTCGGACACGATCGGATGGCCTAGTTTCTATTGGAGCTACAACAACCAAGGTGGGGGCCCGAACGACAATTACTGGGTCGGCATCGATCGTGACAATCCGCAGGACTATCCGAACGCAACCATTACCGGCAGCGACCAGTTTTCCTACAACCGAGGCAATCATCAGTTGATGTTCGGCTTCGACGTCGATAACACCCGGATCAACACCTTTGAAATCGGACAGCCAGGCGGCGGATATGGATTCGGTGGAGGCTTCACCTCCCTACAGGATCCTGCATCGGTGGCCAGTGGAAACTATAATGTGGCCGCCAACGATACCGGGATGGGTCTGGCGGATTTCCTGTTGGGAAACGCTGATAATCTCCAGCAGAACATCTATCCCCACTACCACACGCGGCAAACGGAGTACGACGGTTATGCCCAGGACAACTGGCGGATAAGACAGAACCTGACCCTGAACCTGGGACTGCGCTATGAATACTGGACGCCATTCAGTGACGCTTCCGGACTCTATTCCACGCTCGATCCGAACGTTCCGGGCGGGATGGTGGTCTACGATGGCAGAGGCCCTCTTCCGGCGCAAACCCCCCAGGCGGTATACAACTCCTTCGTTGCGGCAGGACTGCCGATCGAGTCTGCAGCGGCGGCCAACTATCCTCTCGGCCTACTCACCATGCCCAAGAACAATTGGGAGCCACGGATTGGCTTTGCCTCCCAACTGAACAACAAGACCGTTTTGCGCGGAGGCTGGGGCATT
>JAJZCA010000222.1 GCA_021798735.1 Acidobacteriota bacterium
ATCTGCAAGGTCGCAGCCACGAGGCGTCCGTTAGAAGAATCCACAATGTGGGTGCGCCAACCGGGATTCCAATAGCTCCAATGCTTGCCGGTTGAATCGATGCCGAAGACAACGTCCGAGTCATAGGAGGTGGCGACGATGCGCTTTAATTGTGGATCGTACTGGAGCCCGCTGATATTGTTGATCGGAACATCGACGAATTGCCAGGATTGGCCTTGATTATTGCTGAAAGCGACACCCAGGCGGCCGCCAACCCACAGGTTGCCATTCGCATCCACGGCGACATAACGAACCCGGTGCCAATTGGTCGGAAGCGGCAGTGATTGCAGGGTTTTTGCCTGATCTTGTGAGAGGTACAAAACAGCCAGCCCGCTGGCAAGCACGGTGTTGCCTCTGGCCGCGACGTCGTAGAACGGAATCGCCGATTGCTTTACCCAGAAGCTCGTACGGCTGTTGTCGCTGTGCTCCGGCTGGAGCGCAGCGGCGTACCAAAGAAATGTGCTTCCACTGCTGGAGTAGAGCCCGTTCGCGGTGGCGGCATACCACTTGCCGTCGGCAAAGGCGACGGAGTGGACTGCGCCTTCAATCTTGCCATCGGGCACGTCGACAGCCATGGTGGTATAGGTCACATGATGCTTCTTGCTGACGTGTCGAATCTTGTGTGGAATTTCCCTGACCCGGTCGTCGGCACTCTCCCACTGAGCGCCGCTTAAACGGTAGAAACCGTGGTTGGTGCCGGCCAACAGAACGCCTCCCGGTGACATGGCAAGCGAGAAGACATCGTTATCATTCAGACCTGCATTGAGCTGATTCCATGCATGGCCGCCATCCCTGGAAACGAAAACTCCTCCAAAGCGTTTGTCATTCAGGACGCCGACATAGAGTGTACCCGGTGAAGATGGGTCGGCGACCATGGAAGAAACCTGGCGCTCGGAAAAGCCTTGATTGTCGTCGTGAAAGCTGACCGAGCCATCGCCACTCTCAAGGATGCCGCTCCGATCTGTGGCCATTAAAATGTGCTGCGAGTTTTTGGGATCGACGTAAATATCGTTGATGATAATGTCGTTTGGCGTCATCAAAGTCCACTTTTCACCGGCATCGACGGTGCGGTAGAGACCTTCCGTGGTTCCGGCGTAGACAATGTTGGCGTTATTGGGGTCCTGCATCAACACGCGGGTGCGGCGCGCGCTGCTGGGAATGCCCTGGATCTTACGGAAATTTGCGCCTGCATCGAGGCTCTTATAAATTCCTGAACAAGCGCTGGTATAGACGGTGCTGGGCGCCTTGGGATCGATGATGATGGAGAACACATCGGAGTCAACAATCAAGCCCTGTTTGATGCTCTGCCAATTTTTGCCGCCATCGACGGTCTTCCATGGCAAATGCCAGGTGCCAACGTAAATCACGTCCGGATTCACGGGATCGATGGCGATGGACTCCACTTCGTGCAGCTCCGAGCTTCCCATGGGGCTGATCAGCTTCCAAGTGGCGCCGCCGTCCAAACTGCGATAGACGCCGACGAGTGTGCCGGCGACAAAGATCTTTGGATCGGAGGAAGCTTGCGCGAGAGCGCGAACCGACTGGCCTTTCATCTCTGCCACGGCTTTCCAGTGATGACCCTCATCATCGCTGATAAAAACTCCTCCGTCTGGCTGGTCAAATCTCCATGCGCCTACCAGAACGCGCTTGGGATTCAATTTATCGAAGACGATATTGTCGACGACAAGTGAATCGGACGCAGAGATTTTGCTCAATCTGCTCCAGTGCTGGGCATCGTCTGTCTCATACACCCAGCTATTCGTAGTGCCGAGAAGAATATGGGAAGGGGCTGTCGGACTGTACGCGAAGCTGCGAGCGTCGCCGCCATAGGGGCCAACGCTATGCCATTGCTGTGCGGTTGCACCGGTTCCGGAAAGGCTGAACAGACCTAGAACAACTGCCGTGATCGAGGGGAATAATCGTTTCATCATTATCATCCATCCATCCATCCATCCATCCATCCATGTGTATCGCTCTTTAACGTTGAGGGGGAAAGCGAAACTCACCCAGGATGCTCAGGGGCGTGGTCCTTCACTGCTGCCGAGGTCGAGAATGCTCCCTTCTGTCATTCAATGAAAAGGGCCAGCCGCATCAATAGCCGGCCGGCCCTGAACATGCTTTCGTCGAGCATTATTGCTTGGTAGTTGCACCCTTCGCCTTGTGCCGGTGATGGTGCGGGGCTGTTGATGTTGCGTGACTGTGTCCGTAGGCATTCTTCGAAGCTTTGACATCTCCGGATACAGCGGTTGTGCCCTGGACATCGTTGTCGAAGGTAGCGCCCGACGGTACCAAGTAGTTCTGGACAGTGTCAGAACCGGCGTTTCCGGTGCGAACATCGATGCGGGAAGGATCAATTCCCTTCTCGTTGACCAGGTAGGCCTTGGTATTGACGGCACGCTCCGCAGCTCGTGTGTCGGCGTGGCGCTCGTTGGGAGCACTGCTGCCAACAAGAACGGCCTTGGCGTCGGCGCTGCGCTGGAGGTTCAGAGCAACATCGTCCAGGCAAGCCTTGGCTTCGTTGTCGACGCGGACTGGGCGGCGCTTGTCGCGACCGAAACTGATCGAGCAGAGGGTCTCGGTCTTCGGAGCCGGCGGCGGCGGCGGCGCATTGATTGTCACGTCCGTGGTGGAGGATGCGGTTTGACCCTTATCGTCGGCCACGTTGCAAGTGACAGTAATGACGCCAGGAGCAGCCCCTGTCGTGTTCAGCGTTGCGGTCGTGTTGGAACCGCTGACCTGACCGGAGGAGGCGCTGTAGCTGTAGGTAAGAGGACGATTCTGCGGGCTAACGCCATGGGCGGTAATCGTGGAGGAATCGCCAGGGTTGAGCGAAGTCGGATTCGCTTCGCAACTGATCGTCGGCGGCTCAAACTGCTTGACCGTGAAAGTGGCGTTGGCGTCTGCCGATTGGCCGGCCTTATTTCCTTCGGTCACGTGACCGACGACGGTGTAGGTGCCGGGAGCGAGATCGGCGGTATCGACGGTGGCGGTGTTCGAAGTTCCGCTGATCTTGCCGCCGGTGGAGGTCCAGGTATAGGCGGGCGTCTTTTTCGGGTTCAAGTTGGTCGCGTTGCCGTTAACCGTAATCGGATCGCCCGGATAGACTTGGGAAGGGCTAAGCGAAACGGTATAGGCGATCGGAGGAGGAGGAAGAATGCTGCCGATATGGTAGACCAAACCCGTGCTTAACTGCGCAGCATTGATATTGGCGCGACCACCGAGGATTGCGGAGGTGCCGGGGAGCGTGGTCGAAGCGGCTGGCCGAAGACCGCTGCGGCTTCCCGTGGGGGTGACGATGACGGCGTTGGGATCTATAAAGCTGTTCGCCGGGCCGAAAGAAGCGTGCATGTATTGATAGTCGGCCTGGAAGACACGCCAGGAGAGCTTATGATGGAAGATTGGAAGCGGGAAATCCATTCCACCGCCAGCCGTCAAAGACACTCCCCAACGATATGGATTGGCGAAATGAATGGGACCGGCCCCATCGGAGTAGTAGCCGATGTAGTTCGGACCGCCAATACGAGTGGTGCCCACCAGTGCGTGGATGAACGGCGTGAGACCATCCTCCATCGGAAAGCGCGCGATGGGGCCGGCATTGATGGTGGTAAAGCCATCGCCAGGCCCATCTGGATGAGAGGCCAGACCGGCCTCGAAACCGAGATTCTTCGTAAAGTAATATGCACCGCTACCAATCGCGCCAAGGTTCACGTCTTTATACCGCGATCCATTGACATAGCCATGAGGCGATAAGTAAGAGTAACCAAGAAAAATATCGATGCGCGATGGATTCATCGTGTTCGACGGCGCTGGCGCCGTGGGTGCAGATGAACTCGACGAGCTGGCAGCTTGTTGCGCCATCAGAGCTGTTCCCAGCCCCAAGACGCAAACAGCTGCTATCCAGCGGCCCTTTGTGCGTAATTTTAAATGTTCCATCCTAATATCTCCTCCGCAACTTTGCGTAAACAAATCTGATTCAGTGTTGTAAAATTTCATGCGCTTTGCTTCACTCATTCCCAAGCGCTGTACGAGTCTCGATGCCTTTGGGTTCGACTTACGATTTCAGTGCAATCGATCCAATCCACAGGAATCTATCTATTGATTAGAGCACAAGACTAATCAATAGATTATCCCGTTCTTATTGGGCTATTACCAAGGTATACCAAGAGATACCTCAACGCCAAGAATTAATATGGCAATGGTGCCGTCGGTGTTATGGATCCTTCTCTCGGATCGAATCCAGTTATTCGAGATTCAGGACTTTTTTGACGGTCCCTTGTTCGCGCAGGATCTTCTCCTGGAGCAGGGTGAGGGCATAGATCAACTGTTCGGGGCGGGGCGGACAGCCGGGAACATAGACATCGACGGGAATAATCTGGTTAACTCCCTGGACAAGAGCATAATTGTTGAAAACTCCGCCAGAAGTAGCGCAGGCACCCATGGAGATGACCCATTTGGGGTCTGGCATTTGATCGTAGAGCCGACGAATGACGGGGGCCATCTTCATCGATACTCGACCGGCAATGACCATCAGATCAGACTGGCGCGGGGAGGGCCGAAATACCTCTGCGCCAAAGCGGGCAACGTCGAAGCGAGATGCACCCATGGACATCATTTCAATCGCGCAACAGGCCAGACCGAAGGTCATGGGCCAGATGGAGCTTTTGCGCACCCAGTTCAGCGCGGTATCCAGCGAGGTAAGGATCACACCCTCATTCTGGTCATAACCGTAGTTGACCTCGCGCACCTTGCGCTGATTGAGCGCGCTGCTTTCGAGGTTTCCGAAGAGATATCGATCTTTTGCCGGGTGTGTCTCTGCCATAACTATTCTTTATCCTACACAGTTTCATTATCTCGCATTCTTCCAACGAAGGGCGGATTTGTCCCGCGCTTGAACTGCGCCATCCAGCTAAACGAAGGCTTGAATGCCCCGCTTGCTCTGATGCAAGCAGCAATGCTAGACTCCGTAGTCTTCCGAAACGCTGGGCGAAGTCGTCGTGTGTGCGACGGATCGCAGCAGTGTCAGGGATGAAGGTTTCGAGCGGAAATTGATTTCTATCGGCACGATGCACGGCTTTCGGTTGAAAGAAGCCGCAAACGAAAGCTCGGCTACGATACCGCCGACAGGAACATCCGCTCCAGGAGAAGGCGTGGTTCCAGCCCTCGGAATTGCTGGGGCCTTCGTGTGTTCCTGCACGTGTATCCTTCTCCAGCGATGAGGCTCCTGGAGGACTGGCATGAAAACGTACCTGGGCAATGAGATTCGCAACCTGGCCTTCGTCGGCCATTCGCACTGCGGAAAAACCACGCTGATTGAAGCCTTGCTGGCGACCGCCGGCACAATTCCAACCATGGGCAGTGTCGAGGACGGGACCGCCGTGACCGCCTACGACGAAGAAGAGGTTACGCGGCGAGTCACGCTGGCGAATGCGGTCGCATTCTGCGAGTGGAGCGGAGTGAAGATCAATGTGATCGATACTCCAGGCTTCAACATGTTTGTGCCGGAAGCGCGCTCGGCCATGCTGCCGGTCGAAGCGGTAGCGGTGGTCGTCGATGCGGTGGAGGGACCGCAGCCGATGACGCAGCGGGTGTGGGACTATGCGGAGGAATTTAAACTGCCGCGCATTCTGGTCGTCAATGGCATGGATCGCGAGCGGGCAAAGCCGGAGGCGGTGCTGGAGAGTTTGCGAGCCAGCTTTGGACGTTCTGTGACCCCGGTGGCGTTGCCGATTGGGGCGGGGCCGTCGTTCTCCGGCATCGTGGACTTGATCGCGATGCAGGCCTATGAGTATCGCGCGAATGCGAAGGGGCGCGGCCAAGCCATCGCAATCCCGAAAGAGTTACTGGAGCAGGCGCAAGCGGGACACGATGCGTTGGTGGAACTGGTGGCAGAGGGAAAAGACGAATTGATGGAAGAGTTCTTTACCGGAGGCACGCTCTCGGAAGAACATCTGATACCAGCGCTGCATGAAGCCATCCGGGAGGACCGTATTTTCCCGGTGATGTTTGCGTCCGGATTCGCCAACGTTGGAACTGATCGCCTGCTGGAGTTTTTCCGCGTCTATGCGCCCGCGCCGGTGGAGCGCGCGCCGGTACCGGCTACCTCGTTGGCCGCGAAAAGTGCAAGGCCGGGCAACGGTGATGCTAATGAGGCGGCGGCAAAAGAGGACCAGCCCGTCGTCGACA
>JAJZCA010000223.1 GCA_021798735.1 Acidobacteriota bacterium
GCGGTTCCGCTCGCACGTTTACGCAGCAAAGCACGGCCGGGAACGTACCCAACAGCGTCTAATTGTGGATCTGTTGCAACGGGCCTTCTCCGGTTCTGCAAAAAACCTCGTACTCGGTGCGCTTTCAGCTCGTCCGGTGTCTCAGGAGGAGTTGGCCGAGATCAAACAGGCGATTCGGCAGTTCGAGGAGACACCGCAATGACACTCACGCTTGGGTCAGTCAGTGCAAGTCCTGCCATCGGGTGGAGCCTCGTTCACTTTCTCTGGCAGGGCACTGTTCTTGCTTTGGCTCTTACTGCGGCTCTGAAGATTTCAGAAAGAAACTCGGCAAATCTCAGGTATCTGCTCTGCTGCGTCACTATGGCCGGGATGGCATTGTGTCCGGTTCTCACCTGGACCAACATCGCATTCTGGGTCAGCAATCGTTCCACAATTGAGAGAACTCACAGCGCGTTTGCTGGCGAGTACTCCGCACAAGGTGCGGAGTACTCACAGATACAGTATGGCTCGAAGGAATTGATCGACTGGACAGATCGTCACATGACCGCAATTCTGCTCCTTTGGTCCATCGGCGTACTCCTTGCCTCTGCACGACTTGTTGCATCCCTTGCCGCAGCGAAGCGTCTAAGTGCTTCTTCGGTCAATCCTGCGCCAGACCGGCTGCAATCGCTCGCAGACCAGCTTGCACCACGACTGAAACTCGCTTTTTCGGTACGGCTGGTCGTTTCCAGTCAAGTGACGACCCCTGTGGTGGTTGGCTGGCGAAGACCTGTTGTTATCCTGCCTTCTTCGTCCCTGGCAGGACTTTCACAGCAAGAGGAAGAGTCGATTTTGGCTCACGAACTGGCGCATATTCGGCGTCGCGACTATCTGGTCAACCTGATACAGACGGCTGTTGAAGCTGTGCTGTTCTACCACCCAGCGATCTGGTGGGTTTCTCGACAGATCCGGCGTGAACGTGAACATTGCTGTGACGACCTTGCGTTGAACGTGAGTGGCTCCCCTTTGGTGTATGCAAGAGCTCTGACTACGCTGGAAGAGCAACGCTCGCCGGCAAAACCTGAACTTTCAATAGGCGCATATGGAGGAGATCTGTCTATGCGAATCAAACGTCTTCTTGAACCGGACCAGAGATTGTCTCTTGGTCGTACGACTAGCATTTCACTCGCATCACTCGCTGTTTTGACGCTCGGGACGCTTGCCATGCTTTCAATTTCGGCGGCGGATCGTGTCAACGCCCAGGCTTCAGAGGCTGGAAATCAACAAAAGTCTGCGGTCATCAGCGCAACCAATCAACACCGGCGGCCGGACATGAGTTGCACTTTCTATGATCGGAAGAATCTGACGCATCCTGGCGTCTGTGAAGCTTCGGGGGCGGCCTCGGGAGTCTTCTACTGCAGGCAGACAGATGGAGATAGGCTTCGTGAGATCCAGTCAGGCTGTGAGTGGAAAGTGCAACGATTACGCGACTGGGAACGACAACAACCCCACAGCAAGCAGTGAAGTCCTGTCGGTCATAGACGCTTCCTGAACCCGCAGCTAACATAAGCAGAAAGACAACATAATGTTCCTGGCGCAAATCTCAGACTCGCTGGAGAAGACGCAGCCCCTCGCGCCCATGCCAGCATAGGCGACATTTGCCCGCACAAGGGGACTGTAGTCCAGGAGGATTCGACGTTTTCTCATCAAGTTTCGTTTTCCTGTAAAAATGACATTTCGTGTAGGAAAACGCAGGATGGCGTGAAAACGTGGATATTTTGACGCCCTCCAGTCAAGGTCAATGCGGACTTGTCCACTCGAAATTCCATTCTGACGCAGCGGTTTGAAATCCCTCGGAAACCGGCGTATCCTAACAAGTAGACGAGTTTGTCCTGAATTTGTCCTAAGTTTGTCGCTGGCAGCCTGTGGCAAGTGGGCCGGGGCGGGAGAAATGAGTGGGCGAGAGCCCACTTTTTATTTGCTCTGGAGTATTCGGGAACAACGGTCGCTGCGTACGGTCCCATGGCACTCGATCTGGAGAAAATTCGCGCTTTGGCGGACCGTGTCGCCGCATCTCACGGGCTGGCGGTGGTGGATGTTGAATATCTGGGCAGTCCGAAGCATCGAGCGTTGCGCATCTATATAGAAAAGGACGCTGCCAGCCGGGCGAAGCTTGCCCAGGAGAATCTGGCGAATGACGGCGAGTTAAAGTTGCCCGAGCATGTCTCGTTCGACCAGTTGGCGGGCATCAAGGTGGAAGATTGCCAGGTGTTCAGCGACGATTTTGGGACCGTGCTGGATGTGGAAGAACTGGTTCCGGGAGCGGAATATACGCTGGAAGTTTCCTCGCCGGGATTGGACCGCAAGCTGCGCGGGCACGAGGATTACGCGCGCTTTGCAGGGAGTCTGGCGAAGTTGCGGACGTTGGAGCCGATCCACGGCAACTCCCATTGGCAGGGACGCATTGCGAATGTGACGAGTGAGACGCTGGACCTGGATTTGAGCACGATGAGGAAGAGAAAGAACAAGATGGAAACGGTGGCGGGCGAGAAGGTCACCATCGCATTCTCGAATATTTTGAAGGCGAACCTGGTCCCTGAAGTTTAGTTTTGTAAGCAATTCCGCCAGATAAGGCTGAGACGAACTATGGCAAGCGCACTCTACGAAACGATTGAAGTATTGAGCCGGGACAAAGGCATCGATCCGCAGATTGTGGTGAACGCGGTGGAAGATGCGATCGCCCTGGCAACGCGCAAGTATTACAAGACGCTGGAAAACATGCGCGGCGAACTCGACCGCGAGACCGGCGAGATTCGCGCCTACGCCTACAAGACGGTGGTCGAGACGCCGGAACTGGTGGAAGACCCGCTGAACCAGATCAACCTGGAAGAGGCGCGCGGCATTGCGCCGGAGGTGGAAGTGGGCGGCGAATTGCGCTACTACAAGCCGACGGACGTGCTGGGGCGCATTGCGGCGCAGATGGCGAAACAGATCATCTTCCAGAAGGTGCGCGAGGCCGAGCGGGACACGGTCTTCAACGAGTACGCGCATCGCGTGGGCGAAGTGTTGAACGCGACCGTGAAGCGGATCGAAGGCCAGGATGTGATCTTCGACATTGGCAAGGCGGAAGCGCGGATGCCGAAGCGTGAGCAGTCGCGGCTGGAGCAGTTTGCCGTGGGTGAGCGCGTACGCGTGGTGCTGTTGCGCGTGGACCGGAATGCGCGCGGGCCGCAGGTCGTTGTCTCCCGCGCCGCGAAGGAGCTGGTGCAGAACCTGTTCCAGAGCGAAGTGCCGGAGATTTACGACGGCACGGTGGAGATTCGCGCCATTGCTCGCGAAGCCGGCGAGCGCACCAAGATTGCCGTGGTGTCGCGGGACAAAGATGTGGACCCGGTGGGCGCTTGCGTTGGCATGAAAGGGATGCGGGTGCAGTCCATCATTCGCGAATTGCGCGGAGAAAAGATCGACATCATTGAGTTCAGCGAAGAGATTACGACGTTTGCGGAGAAGGCGCTGCAGCCGGCGAAGGTAAGCCGCGTCAGCATCATCGACCTGGCGGACAAGCAGATTGAAGTGATCGTCGACGACACGCAGTTGTCGCTGGCCATCGGCAAAAAAGGTCAGAATGTGCGCCTGGCGGCGAAATTGCTGGGCTGGAAGATCGACATCAAGAGCGAGGAAGAGAAGCGCCAGGAGGTCGAGCAGCAAATGCAGGCCATGGCGGGTCCCGTGACGACGCCAATTGAGCAGGTGACGGAACTGGGCGAGGGTACCATCCAAAAACTGATCGCCGCGGGTATCACCACCGTGGAAGGATTGGCGGATATGACTCCGGAGGAACTTGAGGAAGTTCCGGGCATTGGAGAGAAGACGCTGGAGAAGATTGGCACCGCGGTGCGCCATTATTTTGTGCAACTGGATGCGGTCGCCGATACCGCCGCTGGGCCTGCTGGAACGGAATCCTCCGAAGCGGAAGACGACAATGAGGCGGCGCTGGACCGAGAAGCGGGTGCCGGGGCTAATCTGGAAACTGCGGATGGCTCGCCTCTATCCGGGGAAGCGACTGGGCTCAAGCCTGGGAAAGTGCCTAATTTGGGGGAAGCGGACGAGACCGAGCCGGTCGAAGCCAGTGAGCTGTCGGAGGTGGCGGCCGAGGAAGGCGAGGGGAGTTCGCAGAGCCTGATGGAGAATTTCTTAAAGGACGCTACGGCAACCGACAACGACGATCAGCCGGTGTCGGTGGACGCGCCGGATGCTCGTGAGCCCGCATTGGACAACTGGGAAGAGAAGGAAAAACCCTGATTTGGCGGCCGGAGAGGCTGCAGCATGAAAATTAGCAATTTCATGCGACTTTCAGGGGATAATGTGAGAAGATGCGCACCTGACTGCAGATTACGAGGCACCATATGAGCAGCTAAAAGTTTCGGAAAAGGCGAAAGAGACGGATGAGTAAAGTTCGGATTAACGATCTAGCACGAGAACTGGAAGTCAAGAGCAGAGTGATTCTCGACATCCTCCCTGAAGTGGGAGTTACGGAGAAGAAGACGCACTCCAGTTCGGTTGAGGAAGACGAGGCCAGGCGCGTGCGCGCTGCTCTGAGCCGTGGTGGAAAGTCTGCGTCGAGCGCATCCGGCAAGCCCGCTGCGGTTGAGCCGAAGCCAAAGATTGACCTATCCCATATCTCCAGGCCCGGGGATGTTCTGCGGGCCATTCAGCAGCAAAAAGAACAGCGTGAATCGCTGGGAACGCAGCGCGCAGTGACTGCCGTGCCGCCGCGACCCACGATGACGGCGGCTGCCGCAGGACCCGCTAAGCCAACTGTTTCGGCGCCTGCAGCCAGTTCTTCGATCGCTGGATCCGCAGTCGCTAAACCTGTTTCCGCCGGCACACCGGTGAGCGCAGCACCCGGCACTATTGTTTCCGCCAGCGCCGCAGCCGGGGCGAAGCCCGCTCCGCGAAAAATTGTTCCCTTGCCGCGGCAAGCGCCGCAAATTGTTTCTGCTACGCCAACGCCAACGCCAACGCCGGCCATTGCCTCCCGCGCGCCGCAGGGTCCGGTGATTGTGAAGCCACCCTCGTCGGGATTGACCGCCGCATCTGCCGTAGTCGCTGTTCCTGCAAAGAGTGCTCCACAAGAGACGAAACCTACAAGTCCCGCCGCATCTGTCGCAACACCTGCAGCGCCACGCGCGCCGCAAGGCCCTCCCGCGGCTGCGGAGGCACCACCCCCGCCAACGGCGACTGTCGAACAGCCGACGGCCACCAGCTCCGCTCTAACGACGGACAAGATACCCGCGGTCGAGCCTGCGGTCGCATCCGCTGTGCCCGCAGTACCGGGGCCACCCGCCAAGCGCGTGATTATGCCGCAGACAGGGCCGCGCCCCATTTATACCGCGCCCGCAGGAGCGGCGCAGACATTGGGGGGCATGCAGCGCGGCAAACCGATTTTTGAACGTCCTCGTCCGCAGGGACCGGGTGGAAGTGGAGCGCCGTATGGCTCCCGTCCGACTTCAGGGCCAGGAATGGCTCCGGGCGGTGTTCGTCGTCCGATGCATCCGACACGCCAGCATCCCACAGGCGCGCCCGGTTCACGTCCGGGAATGCCAGGGCGTCCTGGTTTTGGCGCTCCCCGCCCAGGGGTCGGTGCTGCGCCTGGAATGGCGCCTCCGGCGGGTGCTCCAGATCGTCCATCGCGCGGACATGCACAGCGGCGTGGCGGAAACAACCGCTATGAGAAGTCGAAGGAAGGTCCGATGAAGGGAATGGTTGCGCCGCGTCTGGGCGCAGCACAGATTCCCACTGGGCCGGTTCCGATCACCCGCAACATCACCGTTACAGACGGCGTCAGCGTGAAGGACCTGGCGGAAAAATTGGGCCTGCGCGCAAAAGATTTGATCGCAACGCTATTGCAGCGCGGCGTGTTCGTGACCGTGAACCAGTCGCTGGATACGGAGTTGATCAAGGAAGTATCACGGCAGTTTGGCGCAGAGGCGCAGGTCATCAGCTTTGAAGATGAAATGGCGAATGAGGCATTGGAGAACCTGCTGACGCAGGAGACCACCAATGAGCTGGAAGTGACGCGTCCTCCCGTCGTCACCATCATGGGACATGTCGATCACGGAAAGACTTCGTTGCTGGACGCGATTCGCGAGACCGAAGTGGCGGCGGGTGAAGCTGGCGGAATTACGCAGCATATCGGCGCCTATAAAGTTCGCATCAGCAAAGAGGATTCTCCG
>JAJZCA010000224.1 GCA_021798735.1 Acidobacteriota bacterium
GACGAACTTGGGTTAGCGTGCTGAACGCGCTGATCCTCAAGCCGCTGGACGTGCCGCACGCGGGAAATCTGTACAACATTGTGCGCAAACCGGTGGGATGGGACACAGAGTCGTATCCGGATTATCTGGATTATCGCGACCGGAATTCGACATTCAGCGGCATTGCCGCCTATAACATGGCTGAAGCCGGCATTCGCAAAGGGAACCTCGTTACCAAGAGTTTCGGGTATGAGGTTTCCGGCAACTATTTCGACCTGCTCGACGTTCAACCCAGACTTGGCCGTTTGTTCCATGCCGCGGACGAACATGGGCCGAATTCTGCGCCCTATATCGTACTGAGCCATAGTTTCTGGCGCGCCCATTTCAACGGAGATTCCGGGATCGTGGGCCAGACCGTGCGGCTAAACGACCATCCCTTTACGGTGGTGGGGATCGCGCCAAAAACATTCCATGGGACAGAACTTTTCATGTGGCCGGATTTCTGGGTTCCAATGGTCAATCAACAGCAGATCGAGGGCGACAGTTACCTGAATAACCGGGGGAACCATACGGCCTGGCTATTGGGACTGTTAAGGCCGGGTGTCAGCGCACAACAGGCCACGAGCAATTTGAACTCCATCGCCCGTGAGATGAACAAAGAGCACCCCAATAGCGATGACGGACTGGTTGCACGGCTGGTAAAGCCGGGACTCATGGGAGACGCGCTGGGCGATCCGATTCGCGCATTCCTGGTCGGGATCACAGTGCTGGCCCTGCTGGTGTTGCTGGCGGCCTGCGCGAACCTTGGCAGCATCTTTGCGGCGCGGGCGGCGGACCGCAGTCGGGAGCTGGCGATCCGGCTGGCGATTGGCTCGAGCCGGATGAATATGCTGCGGCAGCTGCTTACGGAATCGGTTCTTGTGTCGCTTGGCGGCGGGTTCGTCGGAACGCTGCTTGCCACATCGCTGCTGCACGCGTTGAGCCGGTGGCAACCTTTCGCGGAATACCCCATACACGTGCCGGTCAGCCCGGACCTGCGCGTGTATGCAATCGCGCTGCTGCTGTCGCTTGGCAGTGGATTGCTTTTCGGTCTGTTGCCCGCCCGCCAGATATGGCGCACCGATGCTGCGCAGGTGATGAAGAGCGGCGCGGCTACCATTGCCACATTCCGGCGCTTTACTTTGCGCGATCTTCTGCTGGTCGTCCAGATCGCACTCTGCACCCTGCTGGTGACGGCTTCTCTGGTGGCGGTGCGGGGGATGCAGCGCTCGATCCACGCGCCGCTGGGATTCGATCCTAAAGACGTAATGCTCGCGAGTGGCGACCTGAATATGGCGAGCTATGCGGGCTCCGTCGGACAGTCCACATTGCGGCAAAAGCGCCTGCTCGACGAGGCCGCGCGTATACCGGGCGTCACGAGGGCGGCCATCATCAATCACGTTCCGCTCGGTGCAGGAGGAGGAGATTGGGCCGTTTTTCGGCAGGGAACAACAGACTTTAGACTTTCACGTGCTGTTCTAGAAGCCGAGTTTTATTCCATTTCTCCGGGGTATCTGCACACCGCCGGCACACAATTACTCACTGGCCGGGAGTTTAATTGGCATGACGATGCGAAATCGCCCAGGGTCGCCATCGTGAACGAGACCTTTGCCCGCAAGATGTACGGAAACGCTTCGCCCATCGGGCAACGCTTTTATAGTTTTAACAATCTCTATCAGGTCGTAGGCGTAGTGAAGGACGGCAAGTACAGGTCTCTAACAGAAGACCCACAGCCGGCGATGTTCTTTCCACTGGCCCAGAGTCCGACGAGTGAGACCACGTTGGTTGTGCGCTCCCATCTTGCCCCAGCAGAAATAGCGGCTGCCCTAAACGCCAAACTGTCGAAAATCGAACCTGGCCTGCCTTTCACCATCCAGAGTTGGTCGACTGCGCTGGGGCTGGTCTTGTTCCCCGCCCAGGCAGCCACCGCCGCGCTGGGCATCATGGGATTGCTGGCGGCGATGCTGGCGGTCACGGGCATCTTTGGCATGGCGGCGTATAGCGTCTCGAAGCGGATGAAGGAGCTGGGGATTCGCATCGCTCTGGGCGCGCAACCGGCGCAACTCATGCGTTCCGCGCTGGGAAGGCCGCTGGTGTTGCTGCTCTCCGGCTCGATTGCTGGATTGGTGCTGGGCGCGATGGCCTGCCGCCTGCTGGCGCAGATTGTCTACGAAGCGACGCCGCGCGATCCGCTCGTGATGATTGGGGTGGTGGTGACCATGGCGTTGTTGGGATTGCTGGCGACGTGGATTCCAGCCCGGCGCGCGCTCCAGATTGACCCAAACCAGTTGTTGCACGAGGAATGAGGAATCCGCGCAAATTTAGTTCGTCATTCTGAGCGAAGCGAAGAATCCAGAGGGTGATGGCAACACTCACCAGGCGAATATTCTCTGGATTCTTCACTCCGGTCGCTGCGGCGACCTCCGTTCAGAATGACTCCTCTTGCCTATCCGCTGACATGTACTATGAAGCAGCCTTCGCTTGTCTCTTACGGCACTGCATCGAGTGAGGCGCAGGAGACGGCGCAGCGCGCTGCACTGCTTTCGAGCGCCAGCTCCAGCAGGCGGATGGTGCGCCAGCCCTGTTCCGCGGTGACGGCCAAGGGCGCAACTCCCCAGATGGCATCGCGAATATTTTCGTAATATTTGCGATAGTCGCCGGGCAACGTGGGGATGCGGCGCTCGACAGGCTGGCCATCGCACGTGGTCGCCAGGGTACCCCAGTTGGCCTCGGGATCTTCACCCCAGTGCGGACCGCCTAAGGCCGCGCCGCCTTGCAGCGCGCGCTCCTGCGGATCGAGGCCATACTTCACAAAAGAGCCCAGCGTGCCGTGGGCGACGAAGCGCGGTCCGGCGGTGCGGGCCAGCATGGTGGAGCTGAGCCAAACGCGCAGGCGCGGATAGCGCAGACAGAGGGTGAACGCATCGTTGACGACGGCCACATCGCGCTCCAGGCGGACATCGGCAACGATGGCCTCGGGCGTGCCAAACAGCACCAGCGCCTGATCGACCAGGTGCGCAGCCAGGTCATGGAGGACGCCGTTGCCGGGAAGAGTTTTCTCCTGCCAGGGCTTAGTGCGCGGCCCGGGCCGATAGCGGTCATAGCGCGACTCCACAGTGACCAGGCGGCCTAGTTCACCGGAGGCCAGGACCTGTTGAAGCGTCTGGAAATCTCCATCCCAGCGGCAGTTCTGGTAGACGGAAAGGATGCGATGGCGGGCTCGTGCCAGTTCGATGAGCTGGCGAGCTTCGTCGCTGGTGGCGACGAAGGGCTTGTCCAGAACCACATGCTTGTTGGCTTCGAGCGCCTGCACGGCCAGTTCGAAGTGTGTCGAGGGAGGGGTGCTGATAACGACAAGATCGAGATTCGGCTGCGCCAGAAGATCGTCCATGGTACGCGAGACGATGGTGCCGGGATAGGCTTGCGCGGCGGTATCGCCATGGCGTTGCAGAATGGCGGCCAGCTCCAGGCCGTCGATGGCGTGCAGAAACGGCGCATGGAAGATGGTGCCGCCGTGTCCAAATCCAACCAGGCCGGCGCGAAGGATGCGATGCATGAATTTTCCCCCTGGAAGTAGTGTCCCAGAAATTCGCAAGGTGTACCGAAATGTGTGCGAGGAACGTAGAACAGGGATACCGCACCCTCCACTACGTTCGGCAGGGACGAGGCGTGGCGAGGACGCGGGGGGAGAAATTGCTCATTTTGCGCTTCGCGCCGCAGGGATTGCGCCGGTTGCGGCTGGAGACGACGCGTTCCTCAAGGATCTCGTTGAGGACGGCTTCATGAAATGCCGTCTTCTTCCAAGGGGAGAATAGCGGGATAGACGGCCAGTTTGCGGCCGACGACGCGCATGGCGTGCAGGAAGGAGAGCCGGTTGGGGTCTTCGCCAGCTTTCAAGGCAGATTCGTGCATCAAGCCGCGGATGGCGAAGTGGGCCATTAAGAGGCCGTAGAATTCCTGCCGCACCAGGTCGGGGGTTTTGCTGCGCAGCACGATACCGGACCTCGCGCAGATAGGTCTTCAATTCTTCGAAGGCGGTCTCGATCTCCCCGCGATGGCGATAGAAGGCGGCCAGCTCACAGGCCGGAGCCTTGTTGGGGTTGAGGATGGTGGTCGCCAGCCGGTAGTCGATCACCCGCACCTCGATGCCGTGGGTTTTGTGCCGCCAGTCGCGTTCGGAAGGATACACATGGCTGAGATAGGAGTCGTCGGGCAAGCGCTTCTCGCAGGCCATGCGCATGTTCTTTTTCATCCGCCACAGCAGATTCGCGCCCGTTGTTTGCGCCTGCTGCCATAGTGCGCAGCCGAAGAAATTTCGATCCGCCAGGCAAAGCATGCCCTTTTTCAGCCGCGGGAGCACCGCTTTGGCCAAGGCGATTTCGCCGGTGCGGACAGCCGTCCATCTGATTGCCAAACAGCACGTGAGTGCCGTTCTTCACCAGGGACACAAAACGGATTTGCGGATAGACGCTGGCCCCGCGACTGGCTCCGGGACGAGAGAAAGCCTCTTCGTTGGCCCTCTCGTCGGCCACCTCCAACGTGCTGCCAGCCACCCACTCCGAGAAGATGGCCCCGTGAACATACGGCAGCAAAGGCCGGACCGGCACCGCGTGAATAAGGCTCTTCTCTACGTCTGGCTGAAGCCGTACATCATGATCGCCGCAATCAGCAGCGACATGAAGAAATAAAAATACTGCTCCAACAGGCGTGTACGCGTGGTCGTGATGGTGTTCCCCCGATCGATTCCGACTGCATAATGCTTGGCGCGAATTGTAACAGTATCTGTGACGTTCTCGATTCCCTCAGGCGTGCCCGATCACAATGGTGTGTGGGCTCATGGGGATGGGATGGGCGCGCATTCCTTTGAAACCGGCTTCGTCGTACATGCTGGTCAGCTCGCTCAGCGTATATGCGTCACCCGCTGCTGTGTTGGTTAGCATGGTCAAGGCGAACGCCGCAGGAGTGGGCGGCGATACGCGGTCTTCATTCGGCACAAATTCCAGCGTGGCGCACTGCCCGCCGGGACGCAGCGCAGCTATTATCTTGTGCAGCAGACCCACGCAGGTCGGCTTGTCGAAATGGTGCAGAAAATTCGTCAGCAGCACGGCATCGTACGGTCCGTTGAAGTCAACCTCGAAGGCGCTGCCGGGCAGCATGGTATAGCGATCGTGGACCCCGGCCTTGCGAGCGTTGTCCAGGGCGACGCGCAACACCGGCGCCCAATCCAGACCCGTCACGTGTGCCAGCGGATTCTGCTTCGCAATCTCAATCCCGAACAAACCGTGACCCGCGGCGATGTCCAGCACGCGCACCGGCCCGGCGTTTCCCTCCAGCACAATCGCGCCCAACGGGCCCACCATGGGGGCCATCATCGGCGCCATTTGTTCTGCAAACTGAACCCAGACCGGGTTCTCCGGTTCCACGGTGCCATCGCCCGGCAGGCTGGTGCGACCCGTGCGCACGACATCCGCCAGATGGTCGTACGTTCCGCGCAGGGCAGGGTTGCCAAGGAATTGTGCGACAGACGCCATGCACGCAGGCGACCGCGGATCAAGGAACGCTGCGCTGGTTGCGGTGTGCCGGTAGCGACCGTCCTCCTTAACCAGCACGCCGTAGATCGTCAGGAAGTCGCACAGGATGCGGATGCCCCGCTCCGATGCCGCGCAGTGCCGCGCGATAGAGGCCACATCTCCCGGGCCTTCCCCGACAGCCCGAAAAAGATCCCGGTTGATCGCCGCCTTCAAGGCCGCCGTACGCTGATACGCGTTCAGCATTTCAAATACAAGTCCGGGATTTACCGGGACTTCGGTACCATTTCCACTGGGCATAATAAGCCTCCGCTGACGCTGCGTTAGAAATTTGTTCTCGTAAGCGTTGGACAAGGGGAACGTCGCACCAGCGTATCACCCAACCGCGATCACCGGCATATCATATTGCCGTTCTAACTCATCTTCTACACCACGATTTCGGAAGCGATTCATTATCGGCGTGTTACAGCTTTGAAAACGCACCAGGTAGTGTTAACACTAAGTCGCGATTGCCTGATATGCTGCCAATATGGAGATCAGCGAGGCGCAGTACCGTCGTATCGAGCCGATTCTGCCGCGCCAGCGCGGCAATGTGAGCATGTCGAATCTCACGGTATTGAACGCCATTCTGTACGTGGCCGAGCAGGGATGC
>JAJZCA010000225.1 GCA_021798735.1 Acidobacteriota bacterium
CGCGGACAATACCGACGATCGATCCGGTAGCGTTCTGCGCCCGGAGCGCAGGAGCCATCGTCAGAACGCCAAGAATGGAGATCCAACGTACAAGACGAAGCGGACCCGGAATGCGGCTGGCGATCAAATTTGTAAACACTGGAGCCTCCTCAAAGATGTGAATTAGGGCCACGCGAACGCCAATTTCCCGACAAAAAGTGGCTTGTTGCTATGCCGAGAGGTTTATATAATGATGCTAATTGAAATGTCAAGAGGTATTATGAATGGAAGTGAAGCGTCACATAGATGTCTATGAATGCCAGTGAATACGAGAGACTCTTTCTTTGCTCCCACTCGGTCTAAATGGAGGACAGGTGTCGAATTTAGGGAAGAACATCCGGAGGACAGTTGGACCCTTTGATCTTCCAAAGGGTTGCTGTTGAATCGGGCTTGCCTCCAACTTCCGATCTTTCAGCCGCAGCATGGGAGCTTACGATGGAGTGACGTTGTTGGAGCCATATCCAACCAAAGGGTCTGCATCTCAGGGAATCTCTTGGGAACGAGGATCCTGCGGGGTTGAAGATAAAGCTTAAGCTCGGAGATCGCATCGGTCTGACCAAACTGGCGACCCGGAAAGCGGTGGCGTAAAGTACGACCTGTTGGCCTCATGAGGTGAATATCAATGAAGTTTCTGCTCGCTTTATCGTTGTTTGTGTTTTCCTGGATGCCTATGAATGCAGCGAATCCTATCCCATGGCAGACGAAGGTTCAGCAGGAGTTACCGCTGCTGGGACACCGCAATTGGATCGTTATTGTCGATTCGGCATATCCGTTGCAGACCTCTCCGGGCATTGAAACCGTGGAAACCGGGACCGATCAGCTAACCGTGGTGCGGGAAGTTCTACAATCGATTGCTCACTCGCCGCAGGTCAGGCCGGTCGTGTTCATGGACGCGGAGCTTCCATTTGTCACGGAACAACAAGCCCCTGGAGTTACCAAATATCGCAGCGATATCAAAGACGCGCTGGGAAATCTGCCGGTCCATTCTGTGCTCCATGAACAATTGATTCAAAAAATGAATCAAACGAGCAATAGTTTCCACATCTTGATTCTGAAGACTACGCTGACCGTCCCCTACACGTCGGTTTTTCTACGGCTGGATTGCAAATATTGGAGTGACGCCGAGGAACAGGAACTGCGACAGAAGATGAAAAATCTGCCATCAACTTCATCCGGTCCCGACGTTCAATAGCGATCGCAGGGTTCACGTCGATGTTGGAATTCAACGACGCGCGGCAATAGAAGAAGTCTCGGTCAGCCAGAAACAGTAGAGGAGGAATAATGAGCGAAAAGAGCAAATTGCCGCGCCGTGATTTTCTAAAACAAGCGGCGGGAGTGATTGGCGCAGCCACCCAGTCGGGCCACTGGGCCGGAACCATGCAGGCGCAGGCGACCCCGGCTCGCAACTTCGGCGAAGATCATCCGCTCGGTCAGACCGAGATTGCCTATCCCCGCGTGTTCGAAGGCCGTCAGCTAAAGATGATTTCGTTTCCGCTGGGCGGAGTCGCCGCCGGAAGTCTGGGATTGGGAGGTCGCGGACAACTGCGCGATTGGGAGATCTTCAATCGGCCCAACCAGGGCGGCTCGCCGGCGTATGCATTTCCTGCAATCTGGATTCAGTCGGGCAACTCCAAACCGATTGCGCATGTGCTGGAATCGCGCATTCTCCCTCCGTATCAGGGAGAGTCCGGTCTGGGCTCGAATAATGCTCCGGGACTCAGCCGGCTGGAAGGGGCGAAATTTACCGGGGAATACCCGCTCGCACACATTGACTTTGAAGATCGCCGGCTGCCGGTGAAGGTTGAACTCGACGCGTTTTCTCCCTTCATTCCGCACAATCCGGACGACTCTGGACTTCCCGTCGCCGTGCTGCGTTACCGTGTGACGAATCCCGGATTGTCGGCTGCCAAAGTCGGCATCGCTTTCTCGATCGATAACCCTGTGGCAGCCAACCCGGCGAAAAGCAGTCCCTTTTTGAAATCGGATACACGTCTGAATGAATATCGCACCGGCCAGCAATTAGAAGGTTTGCTGATGAGCAATCCATCTTTGTCCTCGGAGGATCCGATGCATGGCAGCTTGGTTTTGGCGGCCATGCCGGACGACAAGACCAACCTGACGCACTGGCGAGGCTGGCCGAAAGAAGCGTGGTGGACCGCTCCCCTGCTGTATTGGGACGAGTTTTCAAAACATGGTCAGCTTGGCGCCGAACCCAGTCCGCGCAATGCGGTTGGCGCACTCTGCCAGCAAACAGCGATTGCTGCCGGCCAGTCGGGAAGCTTTACGTTTCTGCTGGCATGGCACTTTCCCAATCGCACGCCCGCCTGGTGCGGATGGTCTGCTCCTCCGGGCAAGGAAAATAAGATTATCGGCAATTATTACGCCACCCGTTTCAAAGATGCATGGGAAGCCGCGCAATATGCCGCGACGCACTTACCGCATCTGGAGTCTCGCACTCGCGCATTCGCCAATGCGTTCCGGGCGAGCACTCTGCCCGATGTCGTGAAGGAGGCGGCCAGCGCCAACCTGTCGACCTTGGCTTCCACCACATGCTTTCGCACGGCCGACGGAGAATTCCACGGATTTGAAGGCAGCAACGACGCGCTTGGATGTTGCTTTGGAAATTGCACCCATGTGTGGAACTACGAAACCGCGACGCAGTTTCTTTTTCCCTCGTTCGCACGATCTTTGCGCAACGTCTCCTTTGGCTATTCTGAGGATGACGCCGGCGGAATCCGCGCGCGACAACTGCTTCCCGAGGGATACCCGCGCTTCCCCCTGGTCGCTGCGGACGGGCAGATGGGTCAGATCATGCACGCCTACCTGGGTTGGAGGTTATCCGGCGACAACGGTTGGCTTCAAGCCACTTGGCCGAAGATAAAAAAGGCGATTGCTTTTGCCTGGGAGCCGGACGGATGGGACCCCGACAAGTCTGGCGTGCTTACAGGCGTTCAGCACAATACATACGATGTCGAGTTTTACGGTCCAAACCCCCTGTGCGGAATTTATTATCTCGGCGCGTTGCGTGCAGGGGAAGAGATGGCGCGTGCGGTCGGCGATACTGCATCCGCAGCGGAATATCGCCGGATCTTCAATCAAGGCAGTCCCTGGATCGACGCGCACCTTTTCAATGACGAATTCTACATTCAGCAAATTCGCGGGTTGCCCGCAAGCAAGATTGCTCCGCATTTGCGCGGCGGCATGGGAACGGAAGAAACAGAGGACCCTCAATATCAGGTGGGAAAGGGCTGCCTGATCGATCAGTTGCTCGGCCAATATCTTGCTCACGTAACAAACCTGGGCCCGCTGGTCTCGCCGGCGAATGTGCAGACGACGCTTCGATCCATTTATGCCTACAACTACAAACGCACGCTGGTCGATCACGACAATGTGGAACGAACGTTTGCCCTGAACAATGAGGCTGCCATGGTGATCTGCGACTACGGCAAAGCACCGCGGCCGCGCATTCCGTTTCCGTATTTTGCTGAAGTGATGACGGGATTTGAACACGCCACGGCCGCATTGATGATTTATTCCGGAATGGTCGACGAAGGAGTCGAGTGTATCCACAATGTTCGCGCCAGGTACGACGGTGAAAAACGCAGCCCGTGGGATGAAGCGGAGTGCGGCCACCACTACGCGCGCGCCATGGCTTCCTGGACCAGCTTCGTCGCGCTCAGCGGATTCCGATTCGATGGAGCGAACGCCTCTGTCGTAGCAATCCCGCGCATCCCGCACAAGAATTTCAATTCTTTCTGGTCGACTGCAACGGGCTGGGGGACATTTGCCTATCGCCCAATCGGCGGAGCCGGCACTCGCTTTACGATCCAGGTTCTTGCCGGCACGCTTCCCTGCCGCTCCTGCGAGATTTCAGGATCAGGGTCGTCGGCGACTGTCCGCAACAACGGCAGCATCGCGCCGCATTCGATGGAAGATAAAAATGGGACAAGTGTGTTTCATTTCGGGCCACCGGTCCAACTGTCCGAAGGCCATACGTTGCAGATTGAGTTGAAGGCATGAGCAGCGATATTGCCGACCACAGGCCGTGGATCGCAATTGTTGGTGGTTTTCTTGGCGCTGGAAAAACCACACTGATCCTGACAGCCGCGAAGGAGCTGGAACGCCGTGGTATTCGCAGCGCGGTGATCCTGAACGACCAGGGGAACGAGTTGGTCGACACTGGCTACGCCACGCAAAACGGAATGCAATCCGGTGAGGTCACGGGGGGCTGCTTTTGCTGCAGGCTCTCCGATCTGCTTCGAGTCATGGGAGAGCTGAGCGCCCATAAACCGGATGTCATCTTCGCCGAACCGGTGGGCAGTTGCACGGATATTTCTGCCACCATCCTTCACCCGCTGCTGGAATATCGCGATGAATTTCGACTCGCGCCTTTTACTGTGCTTGTCGATCCTGAGCGAGCGAAGAATTTGCTTGCAGTGAATGCCGACCCCGATCTCAGCTTTCTCTTTCACAATCAGTTACAGGAAGCCGATCTCGTTTGCTGGACCAAATCCGATCTCTATCCAGACTGCCCAGAAATTTCGGCGCGACATGTACGTCAGATCAGTTCTCGAACCGGCCAAGGCGTCGCGGCGTGGCTCGATGAAATCTTTTCCGGCAACCTGAGAGTCGGACGTGAGATTCTGGACATCGACTATGAGCAATATGCACGCGCCGAAGCGGCCCTGACGTGGCTGAACTTGCAGGTGACGATTGAACCGCGTGTCCCCTGCTCGCCAGCCATGATCCTGGGTCCGCTGCTCGATCATCTTGATCGAGATTTCACTGCTAATCACGTCACGATTGTTCATCTGAAGGCAATCATCGATTCTCCCACCGGATTTTTGAAAGCGGCCGTGTGTACAAACGGGCAGAAACCGATGGTTGAGGGAGCGCTCGACGCATCTCCCGCATCTCGCCACGTGCTGCTCCTCAACCTGCGGGCTGTCGGTTCGGCGCAACGAGTCAAAGAAATCGTGGAGGTTGAGCTTGGCCGAATCGACGGCAAGTTGACAGGTGTGCATATCGATTGCTTTCATCCCGCCGCGCCCAAGCCGGAACGTCGTATGGCTAACGCTCGATGAAAACGGTGTGTATTTGGCTGACGATTTCACTTGTTCGGATGCCGGCACCGACAAAAATATGAATAAGAAATTCATACAGGGACATTGCTACCGCACGTCGGCAGAAAGACTTCCGCTTGCGATTATTTAACGGAAATATTCTGCAGACGCTTCCGCAACTCCTCTGTCCAAACGTGTGATTGCTGAAATGGTAGGCACTGCTATGCTGCTGGCGGCGATAGTAGGGTCCCGCATCATGGGTGAGCGCCTTTCCGACGGAAACATTGCCCTTGCGCTCTTGGCGCATACGATCGCAACCGGAACAGCACTAGTCGCACTGATTTTGGCGTTTGGCGTTATCTCCGGAGCACATTTCAATCTGGCGGTGACGTTTGCAGACGCGACCCAAGGAGGCCTTCCATGGCGAGAGGTTCCTGCTTATCTGGTCGCACAATGCAGCGGGGCCATCGGAGGCGTCGTGCTGGCGCACTGCATGTTTCAATTACCTTTAATCTCCTGATCGACACATATCAGAAGTGGGTCCGCTCAGATATTCAGCGAGTTCATAGCCACGTTTGGGTTGATCGCCGTCATTTGGGGTTGTTCTCGTGCTGCAATAACGCTGGCCGCGATCGCAGTGGCAGCAAAGATAGAACACCCCGCCACAGGGTGGATAGGAACAAAAACGATGGCGGAAGACCGTGGAACAGGCAACGGGCAACGGTTTCCCAAAGGACCACTGGACAACCGGCGCAGGTCATGGCAGGATGACTCTAGTTGATGGTGAGGTCCTTTTGACACTACGGGGCCACCAATGCAAAAGCCCCAGTTGGGCAAAACAACTGGGGCTTCCTCTCTCTACCTCCGAAAAATCACCCTACCAAATCTCCCACCCGGAACCCGCCTGCGGCGATGATACTGATTTGTCTTCCTGGAACCGGCCACTGTTCAGATTTATTCACTTTTACGTGCGCGCTAACCCAAGTTCGTCACGAAAGAGGCCACAGATGGCCTAAGTGGTTCAGAATCAGTTCAGGCTACCGCCGAATCTGCACTACATTTGTGTTGAAA
>JAJZCA010000226.1 GCA_021798735.1 Acidobacteriota bacterium
GTGGATAAAGGTTGTTCCCTTACTGTAGGACGTGATGTAAAGATCATGGCGTTTACGGTCGTTCTTGTGGAATATGACCGCCAGGCTGCACAGTCGTCGAAGGCCGTTCTGGAGATCGGGGATGGAACCTACATCGGAGAACTGAATAACATTCGCGCAGCCGGCTACACACGAATCGGGAAGAACTGCCTGATCTCTCAAGGCGTGTCGATTATCGGCAACAATCACTCGTACGCGCCGGACCGACCAATGATCGATCAACCGGTACGGACCGACAAGCTAGGCGTCACGGTCGGCGACGATGTATGGATTGGCGCCAACGCAACGTTGTTGCCTGGCGTAACAGTTGGCGACGGAGCGATCATCGCGGCCGGCGCGGTGGTGACAGCAGACGTTGAACCGTACACGATCGTCGCCGGCATTCCAGCGCGGCTGTTGAAGCGCAGAACTCTGAGTGAAGATAACACTAACCTCCTGACTGAAAAAAACAGACTCGTTCCGACAGGATCAGAACATCCGCCGAACTCGACGGCCTGAATTGACAATCGCTTCTGGTCAACCACTACCCTTCATCGCTGTCGTCCCATCGATCCATGCGCATTCTTTACGTCAATACGCTTTATTCTCCTTACGTGATTGGCGGTGCCGAGCGCGTGCTCCAGACTCAGGTGGAGGCAATGCAGCGTGCAGGACATGAGGTCGCCGTCCTGACCATTGGCGATCAGCCCGGTCTGCACCGCACCATCGAGAACGGGGTTCCGGTGTGGCGGCTCGGCATTCGCAATGTTTACTTCCACTACGACGAGTTGCGGCAGCGCAGGTATGGCCGACTGAAGCATGCCATGTGGCATCTGGTGGATATATACAACCCTTTGATTGCTTTTTCGGTACGTACTGTCGTGCAACAGTTCGCTCCCCAGGTGGCAAGCTGCCACAATCTTCCTGGATGGAGTGTCTCCCTCTGGGACGCGTTGCGGGAAAGCGGTATCCCCATCGTTCAGGTTCTGCATGACCAATATCTGCTCTGCGCTTCATCGGATATGTTCCGCCACGGGCAGCGATGTGAGTCTCGCTGCATGAGCTGCCGCGCCCTGCGCCTGCCCCATCGGATGAAATCGCGTCAGGTCGATACGCTGGTAGGAGTGAGTCGCTTCATCGTCCAAAAAATGCTCGATTATGGCTACTTTGAAGGGGTTCGGGCCGTACGGACAATCGGCAATATCCTCAATCTGACCAGGAAAGATATACCCCGGCAACCTCGCGAGGAAGATGGTCACGTCGCCTTTGGCCTGATTGGCAGGCTTGCACCGGAAAAAGGTCTGGACCTGATACTGGATGCCTTTTGCGCAGCGTCTGAGCCACACTGGAAGTTACTTGTCGCAGGTCAGGGGGAGGCTGGATACGAATCCGCAATCAAGAAAAAATATCGGCACCCGCAGATCGAATTTCTGGGCAAGGTCGCGCCGGAAGACTTTTTTCCGCGCATTGATTTCACCGTGATCCCATCTCTTTGGGAAGATACTTTCCCAAGTGTCGCGTTTGAGTCGCTGGTGTATGGAAAACCGGTTCTGGGAAGCCAGATCGGTGGCATTCCAGAGATCGTCACCGATGGAGCGGGGATATTGTTTACGCCGGGCAACAGCGCGGCTCTCATTCAGGTTTTGCGCCAGGCGGCGAAGCAAGCCGCCTCTTTCCGCAGCCGCTCTTGCACCATCCAGCAGGCTGCTACCTCTTACCTCGATGAGAAACAGTGGATCGATAACTGGTCAGAGGTCTACGCTGAAGCCATTGCAGCCAACCACCCAAACTGATGCGTGCCTGTAACGGATGGCGCTCCAGGTCGGCCTCTAACGTCGGGATGACCGAATCGCAAGCAGTAACTTCTCCATCGACTCTCGACGCGGCAATCCGGTCAGGCGGCTGGCAAGCATAAACCATTTCAACCCGAGCCGGGGAAAACGCACCGGCAGGCGGCTCAGCATGAGCGTGATCTTCAGATCGAGACGTCGGCTATAGAGTCCGGCGCGTTGCCGAATCTGGTTATAGACAAACAAGCTGGACTTCGGATCACCAGACAGCAAAGCGCGTCCAGTCAGTGTATATGCCAGAGTCACCACCTCACGTGGCGTGATCGCTATCCTCGCTGCCAGGATGCGGCGCATTGGGGTTGTAAGAGGAAGTTCCAGCAGCAACATTCTGCCCAGCGCCTGGTCCACTGTGGACCAGTGGGTTTCCTCCCCCGGCTCGCCCCATCCGATGATCTGACGATGCGAGAGCACTGCCACGCCATCCTCTTCAAGCGTCATCAGCAGCGCTGCAACCAGCGGTGCCATCGAATAAATCAGATGATAGGCGTAACGCAGGCGGCTCCGCAGACGCTCCGCATGCAGGACCGAGGCGGAGATGAAAAGAATATTGGCGAATGAATCTATTTTTTCGATGAAGTCTTTCACCCCGCGGCAAATCATCTGCTCGCTGCGCATGCACATCTCAGTGCTGAAATTGATGGCCGTTACATGCGGAAACTCCCGAATGGACTCCAGCGCAATACGCACCGAATCGCGGAGAATGTGGTCGTCATCGCCCAGCACCCATACAAACTCTCCTGTAGCATATTCGACGCACCGGCAGATATTGGCATCGGCACCAATATTGGTGCGGTGGCGGCAGATACGCACATCAGGATACCCTTCCAGGACTTCAGCACTGGTCTCAGACACAGGTATCGTCGATGCATTATCCAGGATCAGCAGTTCGCAAACCGGCGTCAACTGAGGCAGCAGAAGTGCCAGAGTTTCGTTGAGCCGCACGTTACGGTTATAAGTCGGAATGACGATCGACAGCAGGATTTTATTTACAGGCATGGGAAGGCTCCTGATGCGTAGCCGTGCCCCTGTCCGACTCACCTGTCGGCGCTTCAGCAATGACGGTCGGCAGGTCATGATGCCAGCGGCTGCGCTTGCGCAGAAATATCCAGGTCCCTATGCTCACGCCGAGCACTCCACTGGTGAAGAAATAGCCGACCGTCACTCCCGCCGCTCCCCACCACTTTCCCAACAGCAGCGTGCCGCAGGCAGTACTGATGCCAACCGCAACCGACAGAGGCAAAAACGGCTCGCGCTTATGGGCACGCAGGTAGATGGCCTCGCTGAAAACGATGTGATTGCAGAGAACCGTAACTATGAGCACGGCAAACAGCGGCATCGGCAGGACCCGCCCGGCGTAATAGGAGTGAAGATGCGTGACCGCTACTAGCCCGGCAAACACAGCGCCCGAACAGACCACCAGAATCATGCTGGACTGCCACAGCGTGCGGAAGAACAGCCTGTCCAGCATTCGGAATTCTCGCCGCGCGATCAGCGTCCCGAAGGGAGATGCCTTTGTGTTGACCCAAGCGACGGCCACTCCCGTCAGCGCCGAAGCAACATTGAGGGACATTCCCATCCGCCCCGCCTCAACCGCTCCGCGATAGGCAAACAGCACTGGATTGAAAAGCTGAAAGATGAAGTAGCCGCACAACCAGCTGACGGCGATGCGCCACTGAAATGGCCATATCTCTCCGCGCCAGCTCACTGTGTTGTCTTGCGGATCATGGCGGGCAAGAAAGCGCAGCAACCGCCTCTGGCCAAACAGAAAATATCCGCCGGCAAGCGCCTGCCCACCGATAACCATCGCAGGAGCAAACAGTCCATAATGGAGTCCAAGCGCAGCCCAGGCCATCAGACTGCCGACCACCGCCTGCGTCAGTCGCATGCGCGCCACCTCGGCTATACGTCCGCAGCCTTCCAGAAACGAAAAAATCGGATCCATTTGAAAGGTTGCTACTGTAGCCAGAACCGCTGCCGCCCATGGTAGCTTCCAGGCAACCGGCGCTCCTGGCTGGCTATGTGTGTAGAAGAAAAAGAAACCGACCGGAAGAATCACGATCGCCATCAACACCGCTCCGGCGGCGTACCAGCGGACAGCCTTGTGAAAGACGGATGCCAGACGTGAGCGGGCAACGGCGTCGCCGGTGATTGACCCGTCCTCATGAATCTGAAGAAAAGCGCGTTCATGTGCGGCTAGTTGCAAAATGACAAAGGACAGGCCCAGCTCAAAGACGATCTGCAGGGCCACGAGACTGGCGAAAGTGTAGTAATAGCCCTGCTCAGAAGCCGTAAGGAAATGTGCAATGAGCAGGATATTCACAACCCCGGCCATCGTGCTCCATCCACGCGCCAGAACCGTGAATGCGATGGCCCGGTCCAGACCAAGGATATGCTTGATTTTCTCCAACACGCTCGGTTGTGTGGAGACTGCGTACTGCTTTTGCTCTTCCATCAATGCGTCGCCTCAAGCTCCGTCGTCCTCAGCAATAACTCCGCGGCCTTGGTAATCCCTTCCGCACGCAGGAGGCCCTGCTCGGCTCGCAGGCCCTCCTGCGTGCCAGAGACCTTGATCGGTTCCCGGCGCAGACGCAGCGCGCGAAAGCGGGTGAACGCGACGACCTCGGCCAACACCTCAGCCACGGCCGTTCCCAGTCCACCTGGCTCATGCTCTTCCACCGTCACAATCCCTGCCGTTGACCGGCTCGCGTCAAGGATCGTCTGCCGATCGAGCGGAACCAGAAACAGCATGCTCAGAACCCACGCGCGCACCCCTCGCTGCAGCAGGATTTCAGCCCCATGTAGCGTCGTCCCGAGCATGCCTCCGATACTGATCAACGTGATGTGGGACCCTTCGACGACCGAAATCGCGCGGCCGTACTCGACCCTGACCGTATCTTCGTGAAGACGCGGTTCTCCGGCCTTGCCCAGACGCAGATACGACGGGCCGCGCCGCAGAGCCAGAATAGATGTAATTCCCCTTGCCTCCACCGGATCACCCGGCGCTGCTACGCAAAGATTGGGCATCGCCGACATCACTGCCATGTCCTCTACCCCATGATGCGTGTAGCCGTGGCTCCCGTACGCCAGCCCACCGCCAACCGCGACTATCTTTACGTTCAGATTGTGATAACAGACGTCGTTGCGGATCTGTTCCAGACAGCGCATGACCGGGAAGTTGGCAATCGAATACGTGAAGACGGTCTTGCCGCTCAAAGCCAGCCCGGCCGCGATGCCTGTCGTGTTCTGTTCTGCGACACCAGCATTCAGAAAACGAGAGGGCAACTGATAGGCAAACCTCTCAAGCACAGAATATCCCAAATCGCCGCAAAACAGCCGGATGCGCTCGT
Organism: Acidobacteriota bacterium; assembly: GCA_021798735.1. GTDB lineage: Bacteria > Acidobacteriota > Terriglobia > Terriglobales > Acidobacteriaceae > JAKAAZ01. The sequence continues at coordinate 5,216 of JAJZCA010000226.1, forward strand.
CCTCGGCGGCCAGCGAACAAAGCATATCAATGAATGCGGTTCTCAAGCTCGTCCCCTCAGTTCTTTCATAGCTTCTTCCATCTGCTCGGCGTCCGGGCTTTTGTAGTGCCAGGCAAGCCGGTCTTCCATGAAACTGACACCTTTGCCCTTCACCGTGCTGGCAATCACGACCGTCGGCTTGTCCGCAACCGCAGGAAGATCATCCAGAACTCCAACGACCTCATCCAGGTTATGACCGTCGATCTCGCGACAGGCCCATCCAAATGCCTCAAACTTCGCGGATAGTGGATCGAGGTTCTGGACATCACCGGTCCTGCCGAAACTCTGAATACAGTTGTAATCAACAATCAGTATCAGGTTGTCCAGCCGGTGATGCGAAGCAAACAGAATCGCTTCCCAGTTGGATCCTTCGTCCAGCTCGCCATCGCTCACCAGGACAAAACAGCGACTCCCGCCCTTCTCCCGCTTTGCCGCTAACGCCACTCCGCATGCTACAGGCAGTGCATGACCAAGTGAACCGGACGATATTTCCACTCCCGGCACGCCTGCTGTTGCATGGCCGGTCAACCGCGACCCGGGTTGGCAATAGCTGTCCAGTTCATTTGTCAGGAAAAATCCCCGCTCTGCCAACGCGGCATAGAGAATCGCGACTCCGTGGCCCTTGCTGAGGAAAAAACTGTCGCGCTCGGCCCAGTCCGGGCGTGCCGGATCAATCGACAAAGTCTTCCAGTAAAGCACCGTCAGAATATCCGCCATCGAGAGGCAGTTCCCCAGGTGCGGGGCCTTGGAGCGGTGCACCATCTGAACTGCGTGCGCCCTCAGTCTGCGCGCAATCGCCTCCATGCTCTGCTTATCCGTCATACTTGCCAACCATCCGTGTTCAACTTTTCACTCTTTCAGCGCCCACTCACCTGCAACCGTTTCCGCGCTGCATCTTCCACAGTCCAGCGTAGTCCTT
>JAJZCA010000227.1 GCA_021798735.1 Acidobacteriota bacterium
CCGCACCCGATGCCGAAACCGTCTCCGTCTCCGCCCGTCACCAGCACCGTCATGGCATGGTTGGCGAGCTTCATTCCGGTGGCTACCGGCAGGGCCCTGCCGTGCAAGGTATGCATGCCGTAGGTTTCAATAAAGCCGGGAAAATTCGACGAGCATCCAATACCGCTGATCGTGGCCACTTCGTGCCTCGGAATCTGCAACTCGACAAGGGCCTTTTGGACGGCGGCAAGCACACCAAAATCGCCGCAGCCAGGACACCAGTCGGGATCGACCCTTCCCTTGTAATCTGCCATTGAGATCGCCTTGGGGGCCACTTTGGGGGCCACTACAGATGTATCCGTCGCCATCGTTAGATTCTCCTTTGCAAAAGACGCAGTTGCTTTCTATCTACACCATGATTTCGTGGGTCGGCACAGAGAGTTTCGTCTTGCCGGCAAGCTGTTCCTTAACGGCCTCGACAATGTGGTGCGGCGCAAATGGCTCTCCGTCGTATTTGCGAATGTTCCCATCGGGCACGAAGCTCGTCTCGCTCCGTAGATAGCGCGCAAACTGGCCGCTGAAATTGTTCTCTACGATGATGGTGTGTCGAGCGTCGCGCAACTGATCGAGGATCGCATCTCCGTGCAGCGGAACCAGCCAACGCACGGCGAGATGATTCGCGGAAATACCCGCCTCTCGCAGCAGTTCGCACGCCTCATGGATCACGCCATGCGTCGATCCCCAACCAATCAGGGTCACGTCGGCATCGGCGGGACCATGGAGTTTGGGCGGCGGAACCGCGGCTGCAATTCCATCCATCTTGCGCATGCGCTTTTCCATCATGGCGCGACGCTTGCCTGCATTCGTGTACTCGTCGCTGATCAGCACCCCGTCTTCATCGTGCTCATCGCTGGAAACAACATGGGTGTAACCGGGCAACCCGGGAATGGCGCGGGGAGATACTCCGCTTTCCGTGATCTTGTACCGCTTATAGGGTTCGTGCTCCCCGGTCCCATTTGAGGTGATCATTTCTCCGCGATCCATCGCCGGATTGAAATCGAGTTCCTTCGGATCAACGCTCAGCCGGCCTTCTGAAAGCAGCAGATCGCAGAGCACGATTCCAGGACACTGGAAACGATCGGTAATATTGAAAATCTCCGGAATCAGCTTGAAACAATCGGCAATATCAAGAGGTGCTGCAATTACCCTGGGATAGTCGCCAAACCCCGCACCCAGCATCTGCCAAAGATCGCCTTGCTCTGTTTTCGTCGGAACTCCAGTCGACGGGCCCGCGCGCTGGCAATCGATCACCACAATCGGAATTTCCGCCTGGGCAGAAAGTCCCATGCCTTCGCTCATCAACGCAAATCCGCCGCCTGAAGTGGCGCACATAGCGCGTACTCCCGCATGGGCCGCGCCAATGGCCATGGTGACGACGCCAATTTCATCCTCGACTTGGCGCACCATGATTTCCGCCTTCCGCGCATGGCTCGCCATCCAGTGCAGCACGCCGGTCGCCGGACTCATGGGATATGCCGAATAAAATTTGACACCAGCCGCGGCGCCTCCCATCGCCATGGCGACGTTGCCACTCAACACGGCATAACGCGCGTCGGTCATTGGAAGAGCCCACGCCAGTGGCTTGAAATTTTGGGTGGCGTAATCGTACCCCGCGCGTGCGAGGCTGACATTTTCGTCGATCACCGCCTGTTCCTTCTTGCGGAACTGCTCGGCCAGTACGCTCTCTAGCGCCGGAAATCCAATACCCATCATGCTGAGGGCTGCGCCGATTGCAATGGTGTTTTGTCCCACCTTGTTGCGAGTGATATCTGCCATTTTCGAAACAGGCATGGGACAAAGCTGGACACCTTCAGCCGGGGTACCGGGCTGGATTAGGTCCGCGTTGTAAAGACACGCGCCACCGGCTGTCAGCAGGCGAAGATGTCGATCCATGGTGTCTTGATTCAGCGGGATCAGCAGGTCAAGATGATCGCCCGTGTTGGAGATTTTTTGCGGGCCGGTACGAATGGTCAGAAAGGTGTGGCCGCCGCGAATGATGGATTGGTAGGCGTTGTAGGCGTTCAGATGCAGCCCGCGGCGGCTGAAAATTTTAGCAAAAATATCGCCGGGCGTGGCTACACCCTGGCCGGCGGCGCCACCTATCCCTACTACGAAAGACTGACTCATACACGTCTCCCCGGAGCTTCATCAGATTTTTCCGCACCCGCTGACATCTCAAATATTTGGACTTTGTAGCGATCCAAAAGTTATACCCAAGCGGGCAGTGTTCATTTGTGTGCATCGTAGCCTGTGCCATGCAACTCGGTCAACCGGCCTCTGCTGCAAGAGATTTCCGGGTGCTAACGCGTTTTAATCAGGCTGTTTGTCTGCCCAGCGAATAATATGGTTCCGACTCGCCGTCGAGTTCTCCCCCCAAACAATAGAAATCTAATCGCACAGGAGAAATCACCGTGACTACCACCGCGCCACAACCCGATCAGATACTGCAGATCGGCCTGGCTTTCTGGTCTTCAAAAACGCTTCTAAGCGCTGTCGAAATGGAAGTCTTTACTGAGTTGGCGAGGGGCCCTCATGATTTGGATTCCCTCACCGGGCGGCTTGGCCTGTATCCACGGTCTGCCCGCGATTTTCTCGACGCGCTGGTAGCATTAGGATTTCTCGATCGTCACGACGGAAAATATTCCAACACGCCATCACGGACTATTTCCTCGACAAGCATAACCATCACGGACTATTTCCTCGACAAGCATAAGCCGTCGTATATCGGCGGAATCCTGGAAATGGCGAACCGGCGCCTCTTTGGCCACTGGAACAAACTGACAACTGCTCTGCGTACCGGTCAACCTCAAAATGAGGCGCACGGCGACCCTGATGTCTTTAGCACCATCTACTCCGATCCGCAGCGGTTGAAGGGCTTTCTCCGTGCCATGACCGGGATCAGCCGCGGGGCCAACATCACCATTGCTTCGCGCTTTCCCTGGGCAAATTACAAAAGCGTGGCTGACGCCGGTGCCGCGCAAGGCGACTTGATCGTTCAGGTAGGGCTCAGGAATCCCCATCTTTCCGCGGTTGGATTCGACCTGGCCGAGGTTGCGCCCATCTTTGAGGAGTATGTCGAAGACCATGGCCTGTCCTCCCGTGTGCGATTCCAGCCGGGCAATTTTTTCCGTGACCCTTTGCCTAAAACCGACGTGATTATGATGGGCCACATTCTGCACGATTGGAACCTGGAAGAAAAGCGATTCCTGATTCGCAAAGCCTGGGAAGCTCTGCCCACCGGAGGCGCTCTCATCGTCTACGATGCAATGATCGACGACAACCGATCGAAAAATTCGTTTGGCTTGCTGATGAGCTTGAATATGCTCATTGAAACTCCGGGAGGGTTCGACTACACAGAAGCCGACTGTATGGGTTGGTTGGAGGAAGCCGGTTTCAGCCAGGCCCGTGTTGAACATCTGTCGGGACTGGACTCTATGGCAGTGGGAATCAAGTAAGGGCAGCCCGGATCGATGCCGTGATATCGCTTGCGGAGTTGCGGCACTCTATGGAAAACACCTATCCTGTGCGCTGGCGGGGCGTCAAAACGTGGAAGAATGCATGCGCGATAAAGAGAATGTAAGGGTGGAACGGCAGGCGTTCTGCTGGAGCGGGAGACGGGGATCGAACCCGCAACCAACGGCTTGGGAAGCCGCTACTCTACCATTGAGCTACTCCCGCCCGCCTGCTCAGTCTATCAAACGCTCGCCAATTCGGTGACTTCCTCCAGATCCAATTCCGAGCCGGGAAGGTTCCAACGTTGCCCGTTCGCCGCTCGCACAAGCTCTCCAACCATCTTCAGCACAGCCGGTGCAGCGGCGCGCACTGTATCGCTGAGCGTCTCCCCCCTGCGGAACGACTCGCCCCCCACCGTGATCAGATAAGCGTGTCTGGGGATTCTTCCGTAGAGTTCCTGGGACATCCACAGCAGCGCAGCCTGACTCATATGATGGGTCATCAATCGCGCGGGTTTGCTCGTTGCTTCGACCGCCTGCAGGGAAATCTGACCCGGTTCCGCCGTCGCTGAGCAGTCCAGGAAGATCACCGTGTCAGCAGTACTGATCGGCTCTGCCATCTCTGGTGTGAACTGGCGCGATGCCATAACTTCCAGATGGGAGCGTGCAAATTGTCCCTCCACCTTCATAGCCAGCCAGCCTCCGAGTCCATCGTCCCCCCGTAGAGGGTTACTACATGCCAAAAGCAAAGCGGGAGTCATCCGTTGCGTCTCCTTTCGTCCAATTGATTTCCCTCCGGATCCACCAGTGTCACTGTCAACGGCATCTTGCCGAAGGCGTGGGTGGAGCAGCTAAGACATGGGTCGAAGGTGCGAATTACCGCCTCCACCCGGTTTAGCATTCCGTTCGTCAAACGATTGCCGTCCACATAGTGCTGTGCAACCTGCAGAATGCCGCGATTCATTGCGTTGTTATTTTGACCGGTAGCAATCGCCAGATTGGCCCACAGCATCTGGCCATTCTCATCCACCTTGTAGTGGTGCACCAGCGTGCCTCGCGGGGCCTCCGCCACGCCGGCGCCTTCCAGGCTATTGACGCCTGCCGTGGCTCGGACATGGGCATCGAGAATGTCAGGCTCGGCCAGGATGCGCTCGATGGCTTCGATGCCGTGCAGAATCTCAATCAGTCGCGCTTGATGGAAATAGGGCGACCCTGGGACAGGTCCTTCCGCGAGTGCCTTGAATGCACGCAGTTCTGCATCGGCTCGAGGTGTGCCGGTGTGTGTGACCAGATTCAGGCGCGCCTGCGAACCCACGCGATAACAACCGTCGGGATAGCCCATTGTGCGGCAGTAAGGAAACTTCATAAAGATGAACAGTTCAACGGTCTCGCCAAATTCCCGATCGAAACAGGCGGCATCCATACCTTCAGCGACAACATCTCCGGTGGCGTCGATCAACCGCAGCGCGCCGTCCGTAAATTCCAGGTCGCCCTCGGGCGTCACCAGGCCGAGAAACATGCTCGGAAAATTTGCGAAGACCGCAGCTTCTTCCTGAAATCGATTGCCAACCTGTTTATACGCATCGAGTACCAGCAGAATACTGGCACCGGACTCCGGGATCATGGCCAGAATTTCGTCGCCCTTGGAAACCGTGAGAGGCTCGGTCACTCCGCCGGGCACCACCCATCCGGGATGAATGCGCTTCTTGCCCAGAATTTCAATGATCTGCTGGCCAAACCGGCGCAACTGCACGCCGGCCCGTCCCACCTCCGGCATCGCCTTCCCCACGCTGAAAATATGACGATCAGCTTTGTCGGCATCCATGCCCAGCAGCAGGTCGGGGCAGGAAAGATAGAAAAAACTCAATGCGTGCAATTGGATCGCCTGTGCCAGATTCAGCAGCCGTCGCAGCTTCCCATCTGCGGGTGGAATCTCGACCGCCAGAATCGCCCCGCATGCCTTGCCTGATGCAATCAAATCGCTGACCGGGCAGTTGCCGCAGATCCGCGCTATCAGCCATATATTGCCGTCCTGCGTAGTTTCTACGACCTTGACGTGCATCTGCTTTTCGGCGGCGGCCAGCACCTTTTCGGAACCTTTGATGAAGCAGGCTGTTCCGGTACAAAGGGTGCAGGTGTGCCGTCCCAGCGGCTTCATGCTGAAAAAGTGGTAGAAGGTGATCACGCCATAGGCTTGGCTCAGAGGCACCCACAGCGCCTGGGCTACAAATCGTATGGAATCTCTGTCGAGGAATCCGAATGACGACTGGACGGTATGCAATGTTTCAATCGGAGCGCTGCGTGAGTAGCAGCGGCGACGCATCGTCCCATTGACGATCCGCCAACGCTTGTCTTCCGAAGGCAACGGGGGTTGTTGATAGACAGCCATGGCTCCTGCGGTGTGGCCCCGGTTAGAATGCAAAACTTGCTGCTCACTCTGCTGCCGTGTGGAAAAACTTTCCTAAGTGCAACAGAGCGCGGCGAACGTTGGTCGCCGCTTACTTTGTACCGTAGCAGTGGCTGGGGGTCTGTGAGCAGCATCACAGTTTCTTAAGACCGCGCGAGATGCGCAGTTGTGTTGTGCTGATGGTTACGCTGGCAGCACGCCGACCCGATGCGATTTTGAATCGGCGTCGGCATACAAAATGCCCGCTTTCGCACTTCTCCGTTTTCTATTTCGT
>JAJZCA010000228.1 GCA_021798735.1 Acidobacteriota bacterium
TTATACGTACAACCCTATCTCGCTCTATGAGACCATGGCCGGATGCAATACCATCGCCTATTGTCCATTCGCCTACACATACAGCAATTACTCAAGACGAGGATTCGCTCCGAACAGGCTCCGTTTTAGTGCGCCTGTAATGTTGAGCGCGAACCGCCCACTGCGCACTGTTCTGGGAGGGACCGGTATCGGAATATCGAGCCAGTGCGACACCCCTGATGTAGCCCTTGCGTATTGCCTTTTTGTCGCTGGCGCCAAATGCCAGACTACGCTCTATGGTTTAGCGGGCGGCCAGCCTGCAAGTCTGACTGCCTGGAATGATCCGACGCTAAATCTTGTCACTGACCATTTTTTTGAAAGGACCCTGTCGTCCATTCAGAATGCATACGTCAGGCCACGATACCACGGTTATATCAGGCTACAAGAGCAGGCCGGTCTACCGATCATCGAGTATCTGCGGCACAACATTTCGGCAACCGATGCCCTAGATACTGTTGAAGCATTGTACCGGGCCAGTTTGAAAGGCAGCACGCATGGCTCTTAAATTCAGTTGCGCCGACTATACGTTCCCTCTTCTATCGCTTCGTCAGCGGCTGAGCCTGATCCGGCTCCTTGGCTTTCAATATGTCGACCTCGGATTGTTTGCACGTGACTCACAACTGTCTCCGGAAATACTCATGGCATCGCCATCCGATTTTACAAAGCATTTGAAACACGATCTGGATAAGGCTGACTTGTCCGTTTCGGATGTCTTTCTACAAATCGGTGAAACTCCTGACGATTCCGCCGTGAATGACCCTAACCTCCTAGTGCGGGAGCGGAACCGCGCCGTGTTTCAGTATGTGTTGGACCTGTGTTCAAGCCTTGGCTGCAAGCATCTCTCTGGTCTTCCCGGCGTGCAGCATCCGGAAATTGAGAAAACTCGTGACGATGCCTGTGCGGTGGCAGAAACAGCTTGGCGTATGGAGATGTCTTCGCAAGCAGGACTGCTGTATTCCATCGAACCCCATATAGGTTCTATTTGTTCGGATGTTGACTCTACATTGGCTTTTTTGAAAACCATCCCGCGTCTAACTCTGACATTAGACTACGGCCACTTTATAGCTGCCGGGCAGCTTTCGGAAACAGTCCATTCGCTGGTACCCTTTGCATCTCATGTCCACGTGCGTGGAGGAGCAAAATCACACCTGCAAACCTCGCTTAAAGAGAATCGAATTGATTTTGAGGGGATGCTAGAAAGATTGGCAAATCGGAGTTATCGCGGATTTCTCGCCCTTGAATATGTCTGGACGGACTGGCAAGGCTGCAACCGAACTGACAATCTTTCGGAAACCATTCTGCTTCGAGAACACCTAAGCAGATTTAACGTCGATTCGCCAGAGGCCATGAATGTTTGATCTGACAACAGAACTTGCACTCGACGGAATAAATCAGACAAGAATCATGCGGTCCAGGAACAGTCTGCAAAGAAAGCACCTCCTTCGTCCACTCCAGTTCAAGATAGGCGATCGCATCTTGATGCTGAGCAATAACCTCGCTAAAGCTCGACGTTCCATCCACCTTGTTAGTGCAAAGAAGGAAAGTGTATATGAAAATCCAGAAGATTGAATGCCTGCAGCTTCGTTCCCCGCACGCCAGCCCCGATGATTGCGATGGCGCGGTGGACACGGCCGTCATCCGCATCACTGCCGACAACGGCATGTACGGACTTGGCGAAACGGACGCTCCACCGAATGTGATGGCGGCGCTGCTGGAAACGCCAACTGCCCACATCTGGAGCCGCAGCGTCAGCGAAATGCTGCTTGGGCAGAACCCGTTGGAGGTTGAGGCTCTGTGGGACAAACTTTACGAAGGAACCATCTACCATGCGCGCCGAGGACTCGGCATCATGCTGATGTCGGCCATCGATATCGCTCTTCACGATCTTCGCGGCAAATTGCTTGGCGTTCCCGCGTATCAACTCCTGGGCGGGGCGGCGCGGGCGGAAGTCACGCCCTATGCCACGCTGTTCCCCAGCATGCCTTTGGGACGTTCCTGGGCGGAAATGCAGACCCTCTGTTTTGATTTGATTGATAAGGCGCTGGCGCTTGGCTTCCGCGCCATGAAGATGGAAATGCTGTTCTACGATCTGGTGAGTGATCGGGAATTAGTCAGGTTCACCCACGAGTGCCGCAAACGCGTTGGCCAGGATTGCGATTTTATGGTCGACGTCGGATACCGCTGGAAGAATTTCAACGATGCACTATGGGTCCTGCAAAGCGTAGAAGACGCAAAGCTGTTCTTTATTGAAACTCCATTGCATACCGACGATCTGGACGGACTGGCCCGCTTGGCCGACGCCACTACGACGCCGGTCGCGGTTGGGGAGTTGCTTCAGTCCCGTCATGAATTTAAGGAGCTCATGGATCGAGGGCACTGCGATGTGATCCAGCCCGACCTGGGAAGAGTGGGAGGATTGACCGAGGCAATACGCTGTGCGCGGATGGCGGAAGAACGCGGACTCTATTGCATCCCACACGCCTGGAAAACAGGTTTGACCGCCGCAGCCACCCGTCATTTCGCCGCTGTGGTCCAGAATTGTCCTTATACAGAACTGTTTCATCAGGATCTTTTCCCCTCCCACTTGAGGTCACATCTGGCAAAGCCTGAAATAGAACTCAAGGACGGCAAATGGGCCCTTCCGACGGAGCCGGGAATTGGAGTCGATCTGGATGCGGCGACCGTAGAGCAGTGCTTGTACAAACCCATCACCGTTCTGGAATGAGTGCGAGCACGATCACACGCTTGATAACCAGGCCCTTTTCAGCACGGGGATGAAGAAAACGCAGGGTGCGCGCCATGAGAGTTGCCAAAGCGACGGTGGTGGACATCAGTTTGCTGGTGCTGGTGAATATGCTGTGGGCAGCGCAATATGCTGCCTTCAAAATCGCCACAGAGAAAATGGGGCCGCTCACAGTAAGTGCGTGGACACTGCTCATGGCGTCCATCGTCCTGTTCCCGTTCCTCGCCAGGGAACGTCACAACTCTCGCGCGAAGCCTTCTCTTTCCACATCATCTGGTGCCGTCGAAGCCAACAGGCGATCATCCATCTGGACCAGGAAGAACATGCTTGCCTTTTTGATGGTGAGCCTCTTTGGGCTCGTTCCCGGCTCGGCGCTTCTGGCATGGGGAGTGGATCGTTCCACCGCGTCGAACGCGGCCATCATCTACCTTACCCTTCCCGTGATCACGGCGGTCCTTGCATCGATGGTCCTGGGAGAGCGGATGACCCGGCTGCGCTGGGCCAGTCTTGGCATCGCGCTGGTGGGCGTACTGATTCTGTCGACTCCGGACCTTCGTCAGATGAGCCTTTCCAAGGGCCAGTTTTTGATGGGGAATGTTCTCGTGCTTCTGGCGTGCCTGGGGAGCGCTGTCTACAACGTCTATTGCAAGGAACTTTTAAAGTGCTTCACGCCCATGGAAGTCCTCACCTACGGGTACCTGCTTGCCTTTGTTTTTAGTTTGCTTTTGATGTATTGGGCTGAACCGTTTTCATGGTCATCCCTTCGCACCTACTCCACCAGCACCTGGGTCGCGCTTCTGGTCCTGAGTGTTTTCAGTTGGGGACTGGCCATGGTCTTGTGGATGTTTCTCTTACAACGTCTGGACGTGAGCCAGGCCTCGGTTTCAATCTATCTGTTGCCGTTTTTTGGCGTCGTCCTCTCGGCAATTACCTTGCACGAGAGCATTGGATTGAGTACGGTTATCGGCGGCGGCATCACCCTGGCGGGGACGATCCTGATCACAACCCTTGAACCGGCCGCAACGTAGCCGATTGTGGAAGCGAATAACCCATGTCTCTCCTTCAAACACAGGTCCATGGAACATGAGACAAATGCCATTCATTGACGACCGCTGGACTCTTCTTTCTCACAAAGCTGTCATCATTGAGAATCGAATACTTCGCATCGTCATTCTTCCCGAACTCGGCGGTCGAATCTGGAGCGTGGTCTACAAACCGCTCGATCGCGAAGTGATCTGGCAGAATCCGCGCATCGCTCCGCAAAGGGTCCAATTCGGTTCCGCATTTGACAACTACTGGTGTGGCGGCTGGGAGGAAATGTTTCCCACGGCAACCCCTTCCACGATTCATGGGGAGCTGTTTCCCGACCACGGAGAGCTTTGGAGTCTGCCGTGGACGCCGCGGACGGAACGCGGAACGGACTCCGTAACTCTGCGCTTGAACTGCCAGACACCCATCAGCGGCATCGCGGTGGAAAAGACGCTGACGCTTCGCGGCGACGAACCATCGTTCGAACTCAGCTACAAAATTGAGAACCCTGGCCCAGAGGAACTTCCCTTCCTCTTCGCGCTGCATCCCGCGATGGCCGTTTCGGCGGGTGACAGAATCGACTTTCCGGACATGCTGCTGGATGTGGACCCTTCATACCCTGGCACGTTGGCAGACGTCGACGCTCCATTCAGGTGGCCGATGGCCTCGGGAAAGCGCGGCGAAACCGACCTGCGCACGATCCAACCGCCTTCCTCCAAAGAGGTCTACTTCTTATACGGGCATGGCTTTCAGGAAGGCTGGATTGCGATCACCGATCCTGTGAAAAAATTTTCAACTGGATTTACTTTTTCTCCGGAAGTCTTTCGATCATGCTGGATATTTGCCTCGTATGGCGGATGGCGTGGCTACCACATGGTGCTGGTTGAGCCATGCACAAGCTACCCGCAACAGCTTCAGGACGCAATTCGCCACGGACGGGCCAACACACTAGCGCCCGGGGCTGTGTTTCAAACAACAGTAAAGTTCCTTGCGCAGGAGGGTTTGAATTCCGTTAGCGGAATATCGCAAACCGGACTGTTCAAGGAGTAGTCAGGTGTACTTTTTTTCGGCCAACGCATTCGACCGGCTTGGCAAAACATAATCGGCCGTTTTCGCGCTCACTTCGATGCGAGTCCGGTACGACGGCAAGGCCCATCCGTCCTCTCGGATGGAAAAGGAATGGAGCTATACACATGTTTGAGTTGACAGGACAAACCGCGATCGTAACCGGAGCGGCACAGGGGATCGGAGAGGCCATTGCGGAGCGCTTGAGTTGCGCGGGCGCGACGGTCGCGGTAGCGGACTTGGATGTTGAAGGAGCGCGGGCCGTGGCTGCGCGCCTGGAACGAAATGCCTTCGCGGTACGGACCGACGTTACCGATCCTGCATCTATCGCAAAGACGGTGGCCGAGGTCCTGGGCCGTACTGGCCGGATCGACATCCTGGTCAATAATGCCGGCATCGCCGGGACCGCCGCACCCTTATGGGAACAGACGAACGCGGACTGGGCGAAAGCGATCGCGATCAATCTGAGCGGGGTCTTTTATTTCTGTCGCGCGGTGGTACCCCATATGCGCGAGCGCGGCTATGGCCGGATCGTGAATATCGCCTCGATTGCCGGCAAGGAAGGCAACCCGCGCATGGTGGCGTATTCCGCCACCAAGGCCGGAGTCATCGGCTTGACCAAGTCGCTGGGAAAGGAGGTCGCCACTGAAGGAATCTGCGTCAATGCGGTCAGCCCGGCGGTGGTGCAGACCAAGCTCTTGGACCAACTGACCCCGGAGCAGGTGAATTACATGACGGAACGTATTCCCATGCGGCGTACCGGAAAACCGGAAGAGATTGCGGCGGTAGTGCATTTTCTCGCCAGCCCCGATTGTTCCTTTGTCACCGCCCAATGCTATGACGTCAGCGGCGGACGCGCGACATATTGATGAGAGCGCTAAATTTGGAAAATGAGGTGACGGCAAAATGTACCCGCGGAGTACCGCTTGCTTTCAAATACCAATGCCGCGCTGCATATCCCCGGCTGCAACTATGCGATGCGCGCTGAACTTGGTCATCTTCGATATCCTTGCCTTCGAGCGGTAAATCATGATGCATCCACTTTCGCACGAGCCCGCATCGGACAGGCGGGCGAGCATGAATCGCGAGGAATTCAAAACATCCGTGGCGGCAACGGAGCCACCCGCAGGCTTGTCCATTCCGCTGGCGGCTCTGTGGTGGGACTTGAAGGGAGACTGGGCGCGGGCCCATTCCCTGGTCGACGAATTGGAGACGAAAGACGGCATGGTTGTCCTTGGCTACCTGCGCCGCAAAGAGGAGCAAACCACCAACGCCGATTACTGGTACTGAAGGGC
>JAJZCA010000229.1 GCA_021798735.1 Acidobacteriota bacterium
AAGTCCCGTGGCGGATGGACCACCAAGATTCATCTGGTTGCCGCGAATGCTCGAACGGCCATAACCTTTGCGCTCTCGCACGGTCAGGCCTCCGACGCCAAGGCTGGCCGTGAGCTGCTGGCGGGCCTGGGGCCGCTGCCCGCGCCTAGAAGGACAACGAGACCCGGCAACTGGCCCTGGATTTCGGCTTTATTCCTGTAGTGCCGCCCAAGTGCAACCGCCTGCAACCATGGCAGTACGACAAAGCCATCTACCGCAAGCGCAATGAAGTCGAGCGGCTCTTCCGCCGGCTCAAGGGCTTCCGTAGAATCTTCTCCCGCTTCGAAAAACTCGATGTCGTCTTCATGGCCTTCCTGCACTTCGCCCTTATCGTCGAAGCCCTTCGATAGTGTTAACAAACTTTAGGAAAGAACCACGGTCGCCATCTCGAGTTGGTCCATGTCATTGATCTGGAGCACACCCCATCGAGCCCTGACGCACAGATGGCTAAGCGTTTCAATCGAACTCCGCTGGTCCGACGTTGACGTTGACGTTGAAAAACGGGACTTGGTTGTGAACTCGAAGAAGAGCGCGTCTACGATGCTGTCATTATCGGTGCGGGGATTGTGGGCACCGCTTGCGCATCGGAGTTTGCGCAAGCGGACCTGCGCGTGGCGGTTGTAGAACGCAGCGTGATCGGCAGAGATGCGATCTCCGGCTGCTCGTAGGTGTCACAATCCACACCATGTCCGCAGGCCTCCCACACATCTATCACAACTCCGATCGAACATCACATCTGGCAGGTTGCCCGTCGATTACATTTTGCCTGCGTGGCGGATGACAGCGGTTCGATGCGAACCTGAACCTTGCCACCGTCTGCGAGGGGACACCAGACAACAAGGCTCTGGCTATCGAGAGTCTGTGAGACTCCCATTCTGATTGAAGCGTCTGCGTTCGAGTGGCCGAGGATTCGCGCCTTCGCTTTGCCGTTCCAGTTTTCGATTATGAATGCTGGGTTGACCAGCGGCGAGGAATTGCTGGCGTTGAGGGTAATCGTGATCGGGGATTCCGGAGAGCCGGCAGTCCTGTGCACGATATAAGCGCGCTGCGTTGGATCATAGTCGACGCTGGAAACGCCCGATCCCACGGCCGATGCGGGAGCTGGTGAGAGCCACGATTTCGCAATCGTCACCAGGTGGGCCGGTCCATCCGCTGTGAGGCCAGTCATCAGAATCTTGGTTTCGGTATGAGGGGTCTTTTTGTAGTCGCTCCAGTAGATGTCCGTGAGTGAAGTATGGGAAGGACGATCCGCCGCCATCGCTGGGCGGCCGCTCGATGCGATTTGAGAAACCGGCCAATGATTCCACCATTCGAACATGGAGTAGCTACGCTCACCACCATATACATGCCACGTCACGCCTCCGGCGGGATTGACGACCTCAAACGGCTTGTAGTTCGATTTCAGGTTGACGAGCTGAATATTTGCATTGGCAGGCAGGTCCAATTTTTTGGGCCCTCGCGGATAATCGAAGGAGGAAGTAACTTTGGGAATCCAGTGATACGTGTGGATCTCACCATTCATGTTGGCGAGGGTCAGAGCGTCCGGCTGAATGTCGTCTTCGGGACGATTGCCAGGATTGTGAAGATCGATCGTTTCCTGCCATTCGTAATCCTTGGTATCCGGAGATGTATGCCACAGTGTCTGCTTGCGTACCGCGATCCCATCAGGATAGACAGTCCATTGCTCTTCCACCCAGTCGCCCCAGCCAGTGTCAGGATCTGGGTCGGCTTCAGCATACGCGCGTGTTTCGACCAGCGCATAACGCCAGCGCACCACGGCACGGGCAGGGGTGGACTCAATGATGCTGACACGCGAGCTTCGATCCTGCTTGTCGGACATCGGCTCACAGTCCTCGCCGCCCGTGCAATAGGGTCTTCCCCAGGTTTCGAGGGACTGTTCGTTGTACCATTTGCCGTTCTCGGTCACCCAGGCTGGCATGTAGTTCAGGCCTTCCCAGAAGACAAGTCGAATTGGCGACTGTTCAAACCTGACAACGACGTCGGAGTTGGGGCCGAAGCGGCGCAGGTTATCCCAGGAGGGTTTGAATTTTAGCGTGGCATAGAACGCCCCGAAAGGGCCTGCACCATGCGGCCCAGAAGGCATTACGGCATAGGGAATCACATCGTCAGTCGTAACATGGGCGTTTTCAAAGTCCGCTGCTTCTTCGGAAGCAGATCGTGCGCCGGGTAGTACCGAGACATCGTCGAGATAACCCTCAATCGAGTAGAAGACAGCGTCGTGCGGGTGGATGAGCCAGGACGGGAACGGGAGGGTGGCGGTTCGTACGCGTCCTACAATCAAACTCGAGTCCTCCGCAGGGAAGAAAGAGCCGCTGGTTTTTAGCGATCCGGCCGGTCTGCCATTGATGTAAATCGTGATGCCCCGATGCGAGTCAAACGTGGCGGTTACCCGAGACCACTTTTTCAGAGGCAAGCGCTGGGGCGACGTAAGATGCTGCCACACACCGTTCACATCGATGCCAAATCCAGGGTGGCCAAAAGCATCGATTTCGAGGACGTACCCGACCTGATCGTCAAGTTCGCGATCAACGATTGGAACCCAGTTCCACGGATAGTCATCGAGCGCTACCCAGGCTGAAACGGTGAACGACCGGCCGGGTTGGGGCACCTTATCGGCCGGGCGCTCGATTGCAGTCGTATATCCGTCAAAGGAGAGAGCCTTTCCGGACACACCGGGGACGCGCAGGAAGTAGCCTTCGATCGAATCGTCCACCCCACTAGCCGCATCATGCACGGTCGCACCGGAGTTCTCATCAAAATGCCAGACGATGCCGGTTTGCTGTGATTTGGCTGTCAGTGCCACACCCAATACCGCGCAGCACAAAATGCGAAGGTACATGTTTCTCATTCTCGCTCCTCAACTGCCGACGTGCCCGGGGCAAAGCGACCAGCATCTTTGGATGCTCAAGTTTCTTTGGTTCAGCCTTTCGCATCTTGTATCCCATGTCTGTCTGGCATTGTCAAGGGTCAAGCTTGGAACTGTAGCTTCGGGTTTCTGTCGATGCCAAGCTGACTCACGGTGAACAAGACTCCACTTTCCGCATGCGCTGCACTGACCAGCAAATGGGTCTATCAGGACGCGGCTGGCGACCTCGGAATTTCCATAGAACCAGGTTTTTCAGTTGGGACACTTTCTGAATCGGCATTGATTATGTTCCGCTGCCGCAGGAATCAACGAAAAGCCTGTTGTTTACAGTGCCGCTCGATAAGCTTCTCAATGTGCTCGTCCAGGACGGCTTTGTTTTTTGCAACGAGAGCGGAGCATTGTCGAGAAGCTCGAATCGTTGGAGAAAAACCATTGACTATTTCACGACTACGACGTTACACTCCACTCCGTTAATGACGAACCAAAATCGGGAATGTTTTAATACTCCGCCCATACAAGATGTCGATTTTGCTTGCTGAGCAAAAGACAAAACAAAAATAATTCTTTGGGGCGTCGTATGGATCGCAGGCAGTTTCTAAAACTTGTCCTGCCGCGCACTATTTTGATATCCAGCGCCGCAATGAAGGGTAGGCGTATCCGCTTGAATTCATACGTTTTTGGATTTGCATTGATCTTGATAGCCGCAATCACCGGGGGGGGACTCGCTGTTCCGTTGAAGAAACGACGGAACTTTGAACTGGAAAATATTTACATATCCTGCACCTTGGCTATGATGCTGATTCTTCCATTTGTCGTGGCTGCATTTGTTCTTCCCAATTGGACTGAGGCCGTCCATGCTGCAGACGCAGGAACTGTACTCAAAGGTGCTGCCTACGGATTCGGATGGGGCTTGGGAGCCGTCATGTTTGGCGATGGCGTCACGATGGCGGGAATGCCGGTGGGTTTTGCAGCTATTACCGTGGGCTGGACAGACAGAGGATATCCGGTCCACGGCCGACGGTAAGATGTCTGATAATTTGGCTGAGGTGTATTGCCTATCTTATCTCTCCGTATACATACTGCGTGAAATGCAGATCAAGCTGGGTATGATGGCCCCGACTGTAGAGTCAGTCGATAGTGAGGTGATATTGCCGATGAACACTGCTCCTTCCGTGCATCGTATGTCGAATATCATCTAGTTGTCCAAGATATAGCTGGTCGCGTTGGCCATGACAGGCTGACAGCAGCTCCTTATTGTCAAGAAGCTGCGACTCCCGGCTCCGTTGGCAACTGTACCAGCTAGACACTCCGGCATTCCGAGGGACTGTAATGCAGCAAACGAGGAACATTATGTTATCAAGACTTGTCATTTTGACAGTGCTTTCGACGTTCTATCCACTTGGACATTTACATGCTCAGCGCGTCGATCTCTATAACAGGGCTGTTCACTATGAACCAAGTCGCGATTACGATGTTCTGCATTACAGGATCCGCTTAACCGTCGATCAGGCCAACCGATCCTTCTGGGGCAATACCACTGTCAGTCTTAAGCCCTTGCGCGATGACTTCTCAACCTGCGTGCTGGATGCGGAAACTTTTGTCGTTGGGAAGGTTGAATCGGAGAGTCATCATCCTTTGCAGTTTGAACAGACTCCTACTTCCTTAATCGTCCATCTTTCTCATCCGTACGCATACGGCCAACAACTATCGTTCGTGGTCTACTATCGCGAAGACAATCCTCATGTCGATCCACAGAAGTACGGAATGCCCAAGGGCTACGACTTGGGCTTGACGTTTCATCCAAAAGCACTGGATCACCCTGAAATAGCGAGCACCCTATCCTTTCCGGAGGGAGCACGTCACTGGTTCCCCAGTTACGACGAGCCGGATGACAAAGCTACGAGCGACATTATTGTCACAGCCAATGAAAAGGATCAAGTGATCTCGAACGGCAGGCTGATGAGCGTGACCGCCGATTTACATACGCATCAAAAGACTTTTCATTGGTCTCAGAAGAATCCGATATCAACCTATTTATTTGTTCTGGTGGTAGGCCCTTACGTCGAAGTAAAAGACAATCTGGGACCATTGCCTGTTGATTACTGGGTATATCCGCAGGACGTCGCCGATGCACGGCGTTCATTTCACAACACGCCGAAAATGATTCAGTTTTTTAGCGACGAATTCGCCTATCCATATCCCTGGGCAAAATATGACCAGATCATCCTTCCGAATTTCAGGGGTGGTGCAGAAAGTACCTCGGCAACTGTAGTCGGCGATGACATTATTCACGATGCGAAGGCCGATCCGGATTTTCCAAGCGACTGGCTGGTGGCACACGAGCTAGCACATCAGTGGTGGGGCGATCTGGTAACCATGCGCGATTGGAGCCAAGCGTGGCTCAATGAGGCATTCGCAACGTATTTCCAGTACAGATACACAAAACATGAAGAGGGCAGTGACGAGGGGGCAATAGACCTTCAGAACAAGATCAATCAATATCTTCTGGAATCGCATGATCATTATCAGAGGCCCATCGTCTTTAACCGCTGGAATGTCCCAAACGACAATTTTGACAGCCACATCTACGAAAAGGGAGCTGCGGTATTAAATATGCTGGACTGGATCATGGGAGACAAGGCTTTTCTACGCTCGCTCTCCTATTTTCTCCACAAACACGCATATCAGTCCGTCGATACGCATGATCTGGAAAACGCAATCAGGGAATCTACCGGGCAAAATCTCGATTGGTTTTTCAACGAGTGGGTTTACAAGGCCGGTCATCCTGTCTTTGATGTTAGTTACGATTGGAATGAATCTGCGAACAAGGTAGTTCTACAGGTAACCCAGACGCAGAAGACGTCTGATTCGATTCCCATTTTCCAAACGCCTGTCGTCATAGGAATTACAACGCCATCCGGCAAGCGTTCCTACAAGATGTGGATTCGCCGGCGCGAAGAGACATTTGAGTTTTCATGCAGGGAAAGGCCCTTGTTGGTAAGGTTCGATGAAGGCAACCATCTCTTGAAAGAAATGACCTTTCACAAAACCGTGGGAGAGCTTGTATTTCAGTTGAACCACGATGACGTGATTGGGCGAATGTGGGCGGCGTCGCAATTATCGCAACATCCAATAGACTCCAGCGCAAAGGCCGCTCTTCGGCAAAGCGCGGTGCAAGATCCTTTCTGGGCGGTCCGTCGTAAAGCACTGCTGGCTCTACAGGCTGC